>JBGSLG010000118.1:0-57856 GCA_041740815.1 Bacteroidales bacterium | reverse complement strand
AACGTGCTTCTGCATGAACTGCGCGGGCTGGGACTGAGCATCAACCTTGAGTAATTAAGCCGAGTACACAAAAAGTAAAAGAAAGAAAAAATATATGTCATTCAGAAGGGATAACAAACAGAAGACCAGCTACACGAAAATCTCGATAGGGCTGGCATCGCCCGAAGAGATCCTTGACAAGTCAAGCGGCGAGGTCCTGAAGCCTGAGACAATAAACTACCGTACCTACAAGCCTGAACGTGACGGCCTCTTCTGCGAGAGGATCTTCGGACCGGTCAAGGACTATGAGTGCCACTGCGGGAAATACAAGAGGATACGCTACAAGGGTATCGTCTGCGACCGTTGCGGTGTTGAGGTCACGGAGAAGAAGGTCAGGCGCGAGAGGATGGGACACATCTCACTGGTGGTACCCGTTGCTCATATATGGTATTTCAGATCGCTGCCGAACAAGATCGGCTACCTCCTGGGCCTTCCCACAAAGAAGCTTGACAGCATAATTTATTATGAGAGATACGTAGTCATCAATCCCGGCGTAAAAGCCGTTGATGGCGTTAAATACCTCGACTTCCTTTCTGAGGAGGAGTATATGGAGATAGTGGAGACACTGCCCAAGGAGAACCAGTATCTTGATGATGATCATCCTGACAAGTTCGTTGCTGAGATGGGAGCAGAGGCTCTCTATAAGCTGCTTGGAAAGCTGGATCTTGATGAGCTCTCTTATTCACTGCGCCACCGCGCCAACACAGAGACCTCACAGCAGCGCAAGAGCGAAGCCCTCAAGAGACTGCAGGTGGTGGAAGCCTTCAGAGAATCAAAAAACATCAACAGGCCTGAGTGGATGATTGTTAAGATCGTTCCGGTCATACCACCCGAACTGAGGCCCCTCGTTCCATTGGATGGCGGCCGGTTCGCAACAAGTGACCTCAATGACCTCTACCGCAGGGTTATCATCCGCAACAACCGTCTCAAGAGACTCATAGAGATCAAGGCTCCCGAAGTGATCCTCCGCAATGAAAAGAGGATGCTCCAGGAGGCTGTTGACTCACTTTTCGACAATTCCCGCAAGGCCAACGCCGTAAAGACAGACGCCAACAGGCCTCTCAAGTCGCTCTCCGACAGCCTCAAGGGCAAACAGGGACGCTTCCGTCAGAACCTTCTTGGTAAGAGGGTTGACTACTCGGCCCGTTCGGTGATCGTCGTTGGTCCCGAACTCAAGCTTCATGAGACAGGTATCCCGAAAGACATGGCAGCAGAGCTGTACAAGCCCTTCGTTATACGCAAGCTCATTGAGCGCGGAATAGTCAAGACAGTCAAGAGTGCCAAGAAGATTGTTGACCGCAAGGACCCGGTTGTATGGGATATACTTGAGAATGTTCTCAAGGGTCACCCGGTGATGCTTAACCGTGCCCCGACACTTCACAGGCTTGGTATCCAGGCTTTTCAGCCCAAGCTCATTGAGGGTAAGGCCATTCAACTTCATCCGCTTGTATGTACGGCTTTCAACGCCGACTTCGACGGTGACCAGATGGCAGTGCACCTGCCGCTTGGCAATGCCGCCGTACTTGAGGCCCAGATGCTGATGCTTGCATCGCACAACATCCTCAACCCGGCTAACGGCGCACCAATAACCGTACCGTCACAGGACATGGTTCTGGGACTCTACTATATTACCAAGGCACGCAAGAGCACCGAGAGCATTAAAGTCAAGGGCGAAGGATCAACTTTCTATTCGCACGAAGAGGTGCGGATAGCATACAATGAGAGCAAGATAGACCTCCATGCCATCATCAAAGTCAAGGTAGATGACGTTGTTGACGGGCAGAAGGTGAATCATATTATTGAGACAACTGTAGGCCGGGTGCTCTTCAATGAGTTCGTGCCGGAAGAGGTTGGCTACATTAACGAGCTCCTGACAAAGAAATCTCTCAGGGATATCATCGGTAATGTGCTTAAGAAGGCCGGTACAGCCAAGACGGCAAACTTCCTTGACGACATCAAGGACCTCGGCTTCCGCATGGCATTCACCGGCGGCCTCTCGTTCAACCTTGATGATGTCATCATCCCCGAGGAGAAAGAGATGTTTGTTCAGGAGGGTTATGAGCAGGTAGACGAGGTGCTCTCGAACTACAGCATGGGCTTCATTACAAACAATGAGAGGTACAACCAGATTATTGACATCTGGACCCATGTCAACGCCCGCCTCACCCAGAGCCTGATGAAGCAGCTGTCAACAGACAAGCAGGGCTTCAACTCAGTCTACATGATGCTTGACTCGGGGGCAAGGGGCTCCAAGGAGCAGATCCGTCAGCTCTCGGGCATGAGGGGCCTTATGGCCAAGCCTCAGAAGTCCGGAGCGTCAGGCTCAGAGATCATCGAGAACCCGATCCTCTCGAACTTCAAGGAGGGACTCTCGGTGCTTGAGTACTTCATCTCAACACACGGTGCCCGTAAGGGTCTTGCCGATACCGCCCTCAAGACGGCTGACGCAGGTTATCTTACCCGCCGTCTGGTAGACGTGTCACAGGATGTGATCATAAACGAGGAGGACTGCGGTACGCTTCGCGGACTGGTGGCAACAGCCATCAAGAATAACGAGGAGATCGTTGAGTCACTCTATGACAGGATACTCGGACGTACAACCGTCCATGACATCTACAATCCTCTCACCGGCGAGCTCATCACCGCTGCCGGCGAAGAGATCACCGAAGAGGTGGCAAACCGCATAGACCAGTCGCCCATAGAACAGGTCGAGATCCGTTCCGTACTCACCTGTGAATCAAAGAAGGGTGTCTGCGCCAAGTGCTACGGACGTAACCTTGCCACAGGACGCATGGTCCAGAAGGGTGAGGCTACAGGTGTGATAGCTGCACAGAGTATCGGTGAACCCGGTACCCAGCTGACACTCCGTACGTTCCACGTAGGGGGTACTGCTTCGAACATCACCACGGAATCAAGCCTCGTTGCAAGATACGGCGGTATAGCCGTCATCGAGGAGGTGAGGACCGTACAGAAGAAAGATGTTGAGAAGGGCAAGGTAGATATCGTTATCGGCCGTCTGGGTGAACTAAGGATCATGGACAAAAAGACAGGGATAGCCCTGACGACACATACCGTGCCTTACGGAAGCAGGCTTTATATCAAGGCCAACCAGGAGGTGCATAAGGGTGACCTGATCTGCGAGTGGGACCCGTTCAATGCCGTCATCATCTCAGAAGTGTCGGGTAAGGTGGCATTTGACTACCTCATTGAGGGCGTAACCTTCCGCGAGGAGTCTGACGAACAGACAGGGTTCAAGGAGAAGGTGATCATAGAGAGCAGGGACAAGACCAAGAACCCGGCCATAAAGATCATGTCTCCTGAAGGGGTTGAGATCAAGTCTTACAACCTGCCGGTGGGAGCACACCTTGTCACTGACCTCAACAAACTTGTTGATGCCGGCGACACCATCGTGAAGATACCTAGGGCAGTTGGCAAATCGGGTGACATCACCGGCGGTCTGCCGCGTGTCACCGAGCTCTTCGAGGCACGTAACCCGTCCAACCCGGCCATTGTGACCGAGATCGACGGCGAGGTGACCTACGGCAAGATCAAGAGAGGCAACAGGGAGATAACAATCACCTCCAAAACAGGTGAGATGAAGAAATACCTCGTGCCCCTCTCGAAACAGATACTTGTTCAGGAGAATGACTACGTGAGGGCAGGCATTCCGCTGTCTGACGGAGCCATCACGCCATCTGACATCCTTGCCATCAAGGGCCCGACAAAAGTCCAGGAGTATATTGTCAACGAGATTCAGGAGGTCTACCGTCTCCAGGGTGTTAAGATCAATGACAAGCATTTCGAGATCATCGTCAGACAGATGATGCGCAAGGTCGAGATCATTGATCCGGGTGACACCAAGTTCCTCGAGCGCCAGGTTGTTGACAAGCTGGAGTTCATGGATGAGAATGACTGGGTTTACGGCAAGAAGATTGTGCTTGAACCGGGCGACAGCCAGACGTTAAGGGCGGGAATGGTGATCACGGCCCGCAAACTGAGAGACGAAAACTCGTTGCTCAGGCGCCGTGACCTCAAACTGATAGAGGCAAGAGATGCTGTACCGGCAACCTCGCAGCAGGTGCTGCAGGGTATAACCCGTGCTGCTCTCCAGACAAACAGCTTCTTCTCCGCAGCTTCATTCCAGGAGACAACCAAGGTTCTGAATGAAGCCGCCATCTTAGGGAAGATTGACTTCCTTGAAGGACTGAAGGAGAATGTTATCGTCGGACATCTTATCCCGGCCGGTACCGGTCTCAGGGAGTACAATAACATGATCGTGGGTTCTCTTGACGACTATGAGTCACTGGTTCATGCCGGAGAGGCCAGATCCGAGGTTGAACAGGATTAATTATCAGTGTCATGTCAGAAAGTAAGAATCAGAGCCAGTTCAATATTGAACTGAGTGAGGAAGTGTCCGAGGGTGTCTATTCGAACCTGGCGGTCATCACCCACTCACCGGCTGAGTTTGTCATTGATTTCATACGGATTATGCCCGGTGTACCCAAGTCAAAGGTCAAGTCGAGGATAATCCTTACGCCGGAGCATGCCAAACGCTTTGTGGCAGCTCTCAGTGACAATATCTCGAAGTATGAGGCCGTTCACGGACCGATTCGCGAGGTCAAGGGCTCAGGACCTGTGATGCCGGTCACCTTTGGCGGCCCGACAGCACAGGCATGATAAATGAACATCTAAATGTTGAGCCGGTTGAACATTCAACCGGCTTTCTTTTTTGCAGAGACGGAAAATAAGCGTTATTTTGCATGTCGATAAAAGGCAAAGAGATGAAAAGAAACCGGTTACTGGCTAATATAACCCTTGCACTTCTGATTACGGCCGGATTGGTACTGGCAGGCGGCTGCAAGAAGCAACCCAAGTGCGGCTGCGACGGAGATGCACTTGATACACTTGAGCAGATGCACGTCTACATCACGTATGATGCTGATACCAAGAGCGCTCGTTTCACACCGATATGGGATTCATATTCAGTCTACTATTTCTGCAATCCGTCAGAGTGGATGAGCGAACTGACAAAATTCAAACAGGGCGAGGAGATACTCATTACCGGCCCCTATTTTTATGAGTGCAACTACCTGATGAGTGCCAGCAACTCACCCTACTACAGTTACATGAAGATCTACCAGATAGACGTAACACATGTAGCGGCATACGAATTCGGTAAGTGATGTTCCATGCCGAACCGTTAAAGCCTCATATAGCGTGGCGAAATATAACATATCCTTCATTGGCGCAGGCAATGTGGCGATCTCCCTCTCGGCGGGACTGAAGGCAGCTGGTCATAACATATTGTCTGTCGCCTCACAGGGTGGAGAGAGTGCAAGGCTCATGGCAGAATCTGCCGGGGCCGAATGGCGCCGTGATCTTACGGTCCCCGACAACTGTGACATCCTCATCCTGGCCGTCACTGACACCGCAGTGTCAGAGATAGCTTCAACAGCTGTCATACCTGCCGGCACCCTTGTGGTACATACTGCCGGCAGCGTGCCACTGACAGCCCTGGGCCGGCTGGCCGGCGCAGGTGTATTCTATCCTCTGCAGACATTCACCCGGGGCTTCCCGCCGGAGCTCAGGAAGGTGCCTTTCTTTATAGAGGCCACCGACAGCCGCTCACTGGAGATGCTGAGAGAGCTTGGCACCAGTATCGGAGCGGGCGCGTGGGACTGTGACTCCCTGCAGAGAAGTCACCTACACGTGGCAGCTGTCTTTACAAATAACTTTTCGAATTTTATGATGACCACCGGCGAAGCCATCGCCGCCGGAGCAGGCTTCGACCCTGCACTGCTTCATCCCCTGATCGGGGAGACATTCAGGAAGGTCATGCGCACAGGCCCGGAAGCAGCGCAGACCGGACCTGCTGTGAGACATGATGCAGGCACAATAATAAGTCATATCGAATTGTTATCTTTCTCGCCTGAATACCAGAAACTGTACCGGCTTGTCACCAGGATGATAACCGATCACTATAAGAAGAACAGCTGATGACCAATTTCAAGGAAGAGCTCAGGGGCGTGAAAGCATTCGTTTTTGATATAGACGGGGTCCTTTCAACACAGACAATTGCACTCTCACTGTGGGGAGTACCCCTTCGCACCGTCAACCTGAGAGACGGTTATGCCATTCAGCTGGCAGTAAAGAAAGGTTACCGCGTGGGAGTGATCTCCGGAGCCAATTCAAAAGAATACATTAAACGCCTTAAGACGCTGGGCGTTAATGATATCTATCTCAACTCAAGGACCAAGACCGAGAGCATGAAGGAGCTGCTCGCCGGATGGAATGTGGATCCCGGGAATGTACTCTATATGGGTGATGACATACCTGACTTCAATGTGATGAAGATGGTTGGACTGCCTGCCTGCCCGGCTGATGCAGACAGTGAGATAAAACAGATAGCTGTATATATTTCCGACAAACGCGGCGGGGAGGGATGCGTTCGTGATGTGATTGAGCAGGCGCTGAGACTTCATAATAACTGGATGGATCATGAAGCTTTTACGTGGTGAGAGGATAACAGACCTGATGGATCTCGTCAGGTTGCCTAACCTGCTGGTGGTGGCTGTGACGATGATGCTCATGAGGTACTCAATCATCAGGCCACTGCTGAATGCCATGCCCGTCACCCTTGCCGGTGACCCGCAGACAGTTACCACCATGATGTTCCAGCTGGGGTGGTTTGATTTTCTTATCCTTGTCATCTCAACCTGCCTCCTGACGGCAGCAGGCTATGTCATCAATGATTATTTTGATATCCGGACTGACCTTATCAACCGTGGCTCCATAATCGTCGGTAATACAGTCACCAGGCGCATGGCAATGATGTACCACAATATCCTGAACATCCTTGGTGTCATTGGAGGCACCTACGTCTCGGCACGCATTGGCTTTATATGGCTCGGAGTATTCTTTATCCTCATCACCGGACTGCTCTATTTTTATTCAGCCACCTATAAGAGGCAATTCCTCCTGGGTAATATAATTGTCGCCATACTCGTATCCCTGGTACCCATGGTTGTGGTGGTTTACGATGCGGCCCCCATTTATGTGTATTATTCGCAGACTGCGTTGGACTTCCCCGGCGTCACCATACTCTTTTCCTGGGTAGGCGGGTTCGCGCTGTTCGCCTTCCTGACAACCCTGATCCGGGAGATTATAAAAGATATGGAAGACTGTGATGGTGACAGGGAGACAGGAAGAAAAACGCTGCCGGTTAAAGCAGGACTTATGACCTGCAAGACGGTGGTAATATTCCTGTCTGTAATTACAGTTGCTCTTCTCTATTTCGTCTTGGGCGTTTATCTTCATGACAGGATAACCTTGATATACATCACACTGCTTCTGTTAATTCCCTTTTTGACAGTCATTTATAAAGTATTCACCGGCAGGGATAAGAATCAGTTTCACAGAGCCAGCAATCTTATGAAACTGATAATGGTTGCGGGGATTCTCTATTCACTGGTCGCCGGTGCGATCATCACCTCGGGAAAAATCTTATAGGATGATCTTTGACGGGCTGCAGGATTTTGAACTGATACTGGCATCGGCATCTCCAAGGCGAAGGGATCTTATGGCGGAGGCCGGATTCAGATTCAGAACCGGGGTCATTGATTATGAGGAAACCTGGCCCGCTAACCTCAGAGGTAAGGAGATTGCTGAGTTTCTTGCCACCGGCAAGTCAGGCGCGTGGAAAGAGAGGTTGCTGCCCCGTCAGATACTCATTACTGCCGATACTGTTGTATGGTGTCATGAGACCGTTCTTGGGAAACCCTCGGACGAAAATGAGGCTATGCAATTTCTCAGGCTTCTTTCCGGCTGCAGTCATGAGGTCATTACCGGCATCTGCCTGAGAGACAGCACCACCAGCCACACCTTCTCCGTCACCACCAGCGTTACGTTCAGAGCTCTGGAGGAGGAGGAGATATCTTATTATGTGAAGCACTACCGGCCTCTTGACAAGGCCGGAGCCTACGGCATCCAGGAATGGATTGGCCTCAGGGGAATCCAGCGGATCGGGGGATCATACTACAACGTTGTGGGAATGCCGGTAAGCCATCTGTATGACGCATTGCTTCACTTCACAGGAAACAAATCAAAAACGATATGAAAAAAAGAGTTGTCATTTTCGCCCTGCTAGCGGCGATGCTCACTCCGTCAGCTGTTGCTGATGAGGGTATGTGGATTCCCGTCCTTATCGGGAAATACAATATTCAGCTGATGCAGGAAAACGGTTTCAAACTCACTGCCGAAGATATTTACAGCATCAACAAGGCATCAATGAAGGATGCCGTGGTTCTGTTCGGCGGCGGCTGCACCGGTGAGTTCATCTCAGACAAAGGCCTGATCCTCACAAACCACCACTGCGGCTTCGGATTAATACAGAATCACTCGACACTTGAACATGATTACCTGACTGACGGATTCTGGGCAGCCTCGAACGCAGAGGAGCTTTCGAACCCCGGCCTGACGGTGACTATCCTCAAGTATATGGAGGATGTCACTGACAGGGTTCTTGCAGGTGTCACAGATGACATGGCCAAGGAGAAAAAGGATGCCATTATAAACGCAAACATAACAGCTATAAACACTGAGGCTGTCAAGGGTACTCATTACCTTTCTGCAGTAAGGCCATTCTTCCTGGGCAACCAGTATTTCCTGATTGTAAATGAGGTTTTTCGCGATGTGAGGCTGGTGGGAGCCCCTCCTTCAGCCATAGGTAAGTTCGGAGGCGACACTGACAACTGGGTGTGGCCGCGCCATACCGGCGACTTCTCCCTCTTCAGGGTTTATGCTGACAGCGGGAACAAGCCTGCAGCTTATTCGGCTGATAACGTACCCTATAAGCCGGCGTATCATTTCCCAGTGTCACTTGCCGGTGTAAGTGAAGGCGATTTCACAATGGTCTTCGGATATCCCGGAAGAACGCAGGAGTATGCACCCTCGCATCATATCAGCATGCTTAAGGATGTGATCTATCCAAAGCAGGTGGAGATACGCGGAAAGAAGATTTCAATCATGGAGCAGGAGATGGCAACCGACCCGCTTGTAAGAATTAAATACTCGGGCAAGTCATTCGGCCTGGCCAACGGCTGGAAGAAATGGATAGGCGAGATACAGAGTCTTGACAACATGGACGGTGTCAACCGCAAGAAGGCCTTTGAGAAAGAGTTTATGACCTGGGTGGCAGCTGACCCTGCCCGCAGGCAGACATACGGCAGCCTGTTTGAACAGTATGATGAGATATATGACAGTTATGTCAAATATTATCTTGTCAATACATATACCTCTGAGGTCTTTGGGTCCGCGGGTGTCGAGCCTGCAAGCCTGGCAGCTGGCTTCAGGAGAGCAGTGGAGCTGGCAGAAAAGCAGAGCCCTGATCTTGCTAAGGAGCTTGTACGATTGCAGGGCTATGCCGACGGCTTCTTCCGCAACTATGATCAGGATGTCTCCAAAAAACTGTTTGTCGCAGTCATGGAACTTTACGGAAAGAATGTGGAGCCTGAATGGCAGGCACCGGCATACAGGGAGCTGGCATCATCATACAAAGGCGATTTCGGGGCTGCGGCTGACAAACTCTTTGCCGGATCACTGTTCACGGATGAGGCGAAGGTGAAGGCGCTGCTTGCCAGGTTTGATGCAAAAAAGGTTAAGAAGGATCCTTTCTACATCCTTGCCGCCTCAGCGGGTGAATTGATAGAAACAAAGGTGAGGCCTGAGATGCTTTCTGCTGACGCGCGCCTGACGGAGCTGAACAGACTTTACATGGCTGCACAGATGGAACAGGGCAGTGACAAGGTCTTCTATCCGGATGCAAACTCAACTCTGAGGTTGTCATACGGGAAAGTGATGGGATACGATTCACGCGATGCGGTATACCACAAGCATTATACCACACTCACAGGGGTGATGGAGAAGGATAATCCGGAGATTTACGACTATGACGTTCCCGACAGGCTCAGGGAGCTCTACCTGAATAAGGACTTTGGCAGGTATGCTTTTAACGGCGATGTACCTGTCTGCTTCATCGCCAACAACCACACCACCGGAGGCAACTCAGGAAGCCCGGTGCTCAATGCTGACGGGCACCTTATAGGCATCAACTTTGACAGGGCTTGGGAGGGTGTAGCGTCTGACATAATGTACAATCCGAAGCAGAGCCGCAATATCAGCCTCGATATCAGGTATGTGCTCTTTATCATTGATAAGTTAGCCGGCGCTGGTTATCTCATTGATGAGATGACACTGGTTGGCGAGCCTCAGCGTACTCCCTGACCTGGAACATGAAGGCCTGGAGCCGTGTCTCAAGTGCGACTGTATCCTGGCCGTCATAAGGAATGTTCAGGAAAGGAATATTGTTGTTGTCCTTTCGGAACGAATCGCTTACTGACGCTACCAGTGTACCGGGCATGCAAGTAAAAGGAAGGATTGCAGCAATGCCTGATACCCCCCTCTGCGCAAGCGCTGCCGATGAGCCCATGGCTATCGGCGGGTCGCCGTCGTAGAATTCGCTTACATACTTGTTACTCAGCTTAAGGATTTCATGCAGAGATACATCCTTGGTGGTGTCTGTGTATTTTTTTATGCCCCTGAGGAGATAATCGACAATCACCTCCTGCCCGATACCCTGGATCTTCGATCTTATCAGCCCCCTGGTGTCGTTTTTCCACCTGCTGTCACGGCCAAAGCGGTGGGTGGAATAGGTGATCCATTCAGAGAAGGGGCCTATCACTACCTCCGCCCCGAGGTTTTCGAGACGGTTGGAAATATTGCCGTTGCACCCGGCATTGTCACGCATGTAAATCTCTCCGAGGACGGCTACGACAGGTCTCCGGGGGTTCCTGTCAGCCTTTATTGCCATGAATTCACCGGCAATCTCCACCAGGAGACGGCGGAGACCCCGGCTGTTGTTTTCAATGCAACTCTCCACCTTCTTCAATGCTGCCTGGTATACCGCTTCAGTTTCACCCTTTTTCAGTTCATAGGGCCGGATCTCACGGTACAGTTTCCTTAAGTAGTCAAATGATACGAATCCTTTCCACGCGTTGATCCTGAACTTCTTGCTCCTGTCGCCTGCAAGATCGGCGTAGGCAGTGTCATTGGAAGGCGTCACCAGCTCTGCCTCCTTAAATCCCAGCCTGTCAAATAGAATCCGCTGGAATTGGTTGTACTGTCCGAACCGGCACGGGCCGTTATGATCAGGCATAAAGAAGCTCATCGTTGAGGGGTCTGCACCCGGTTCCATCAGCTTCTTGAGGAAGCTGCCGGTAGTGCATATCATCGGGAAGCACTCCTTGGAGGAGGTGTATTTTCTGCCCAGTGCAATCTCCTCGTCTGTCTGTTTCGGAAGCACCTCCGAAGGTATGCCTATGCTCCGCGCAGCCGCTGCCACAAAATATGCGCCGTCATGCATGTAAGGGAAGTAAAGGGTCCTGTTTACCGGCGGCTCTGACGGACTGGGGCGCGGACGGATAACGGTCAAATCTTTCTTTTCATTCTGTTCCGCGCCTGCCAGGCTGTCAAGGAACGCCTCTATACGCGTAACCATACCCGCATCAGCAGAGTGCTCGTCAACCTCCAGGTGAAGGAACGGCTTGCCTTTGAGCTCCTCGGTCACGTAGTGCCAGATAAAGGAGTCGGGCCCGCACCTGAAGTTACTGATATAGACCGCATAAAGTCCTTCGGTTCTTGCAACATACTGTGCGGCGGCAATCATCTTCTGCCCGTTGGGCCAGTACATGTTACGGTAGTTGCCATAGATATCAGCCACGGACAGATCGAGCATGTCAAGAGGTATAGGCATGACATCCTGCGCCAGCAGCTTACCGGTCAGATCAAGATTGAGATAGGGATCGGAGCTGTTATAGGGCCTTCCCAGTATGACCACCGGCCGGCACCCTTCAGGGATTTCAGCCATGACCTTACGCCCGTAATCCATTAGGCCCTTCTCGAATGCTATCTGCATTGCGTCAGCCTTACCGATGGCTTTCCTTATCATGCCGGCGTCAAGACCGAACCGCTCGCCGAAGAATGCCGTAAGCTCTTTCACCAGCGCACGTTCAAAAAACCTGAAGTGAAGGGTGGGAGTGAGGAACTTCGAGTCGTCAACCTTGCCCCTCAGTGCGGCTTTGACCATAAATGGGAACGACTGTATCCATGGGCAGTTGGAGTTTGTAGTCTTATCGCCCTCCTTGTATTTGCCGCTGACAATAAAGGGAAGGAAAACATGATCGGCTCCCTTTTCAATCAGGTCCATCACATGCCCGTGCATCAGTTCCACCGGCAGGCAGGTCTCAGCGGTGATGGTTTCAATGGACTGTGCTACAAGTTTCCTGTCAGACTCTCTCGAGATAACGACCCTGAACCCAAGTTCCTCAAAGAAGGTTCTCCAGAACGGAAACTGCTGCCAGTATATCATCAGCGCCCTGGGAATGCCTATCGTAGGTCTTCCATCAGGGTTTTCTTCCCTGTAATCGCCGGTGAGCATCTCCGTTCTTGTCCTGAAGAGGTCAGGCAGTCGGCTCTTGTCTTTCTTGCGCCCGTCAGTCTCCCATTTCTCACACCGGCCCCCGTAGAAGAGCGGTTTGTCATCTCCTTCGATCTTCACTTTGCTGATCTCGCAGTGGTTGACGCAGCCGTTACAGACGAACCTGCTCATCTCGTATGTGGCGTTCCGTATGCCGAAGCCCCTGAATGAGGTCTTTTGTCCTTCAGTCATCGATCTCTGCGCCAGTATTGCCGCCCCGATGGCTCCTGTTACATCGAAGTGGGGAGGGATAATCAGTTTTTTGCCGAGCACCTGTTCAAAAGCAGCTACCACGGCCTTATTGTTTGTTACTCCTCCCTGGAAGAAGATCTTGTCACCTACCTTACGGTCAGCCACCACTTTCTGGAGGTAGTTGTATACGATTGAATATGCCAGTCCGCCAACCAGGTTGTCATTTCTGGCGCCTTTCTGCATGAAGGAATTAAGGTCTGACTCCATGAAGACCGTACAACGGTCGCCGAGCTTGACGGGCGACTCTGACTTCAGAGCCATGGCTCCGAACTCTTCCACGATCTTTATGTTCAGCTTCTCTGCCTGCTCCTCCAGGAATGACCCGGTGCCTGCAGCGCATACCTTGTTCATCTCAAAGTCGACCACCACCCCGTTCTCGATGCAGATATACTTGGAATCCTGTCCTCCGATCTCAAAAATGGTGTCAACAGTAGGGTCATAGTCTATTGCGGCTGTGGCCTGTGCCGTTATCTCATTACGGATGGCATCGGCACCGATGAAGTCGCCGGTAAGATACCTTCCTGAGCCTGTGGTTCCTGCGCCAATGACCTCCACATCGCTTCCCGCTTCGTCGTAGATTTCGGACAAGCCTTTCTGGATAGCCTCAAGGGGTTTGCCGGCAGTGGGCAGATACCGTCTTGCCACCACATTGTGCTGCGGGTCAATGAGCACGACGTTTGTGCTCAGGGAGCCGACGTCGATGCCAAGGTACACAGGGATTTTTTCAGAGCTATTTTTTCTGAATCTGACCTCCTTGTTGTATGTAGCTGAAGATTCTGTCAGCTGGGGGAGGCTGCTTAATTCCGCGCTGTTGATCTTAAGATATTCCTCCAGTTTTGCCAGCCCGGCAAAATGATCCATCTGTAAATTATTGGACTGGCCGTACATGACGGCTCCGATGGCGCCCATCGAGGCATGATGTTCAGGAATGATCAGCTCGTCGCCGGTAAGGTCAAGAACCTCGCGGAATGCCCTGACCATGCCGATGTTGGCGGCGACGCCCCCGGAGAAGATCACTGGTTTCTTTATCTCCTTGCTTCGCGCCACCGTGCTCCGGAAATTCCTTGCCAGCGCAAAACACAGTCCTGCCACAATATCATGCAGCGGGGTGGCCAGTTGCTGATGGTGGATCATGTCACTCTTGGCAAAGACGCTGCAGCGTCCGGCAATACGTGGCGGATTGACGGAACGCATTGCCATCTCGCCAAACTCCTTCTCTATAGGGACACCTATACGCTTTGCCTGCTGATCGAGAAAAGAGCCGGTGCCCGCGGCGCATACGCTGTTCATCTCAAAATCAACCAGCCTGGCATATTCATCGTCGGGTTGCCTCTCAAGAACGATGAGTTTTGAATCTTCCCCACCGATCTCAATGACGGTGCGGGCATCGGGGAAGAGTCTCCCCGCCGCCGTGGCCTGGGCTATGATTTCGTTAACAAAGAGACCGCCTATCAGTCCGGAAGCAAGCTTACCCCCGGTACCGGTAAGGGCAATACCGCTGATTGTCTCAGGTGGATGATCTTTCAAAAGTGTGAGGAGGCGTTCATGGAGAACATTGAACGGCTTTCCGTGGACATAGTCATAATAATCTTCGACAATCCTGAAATGCTCATCGAGAAGTACGGTGTTAAGCGAAACGGATCCGATGTCAAGTCCGATGAAGAAGCCGCCGTCAGCTGCATTGAATAAAAGGTTTTTATTCATGACAATCAGATTTTTGCCGCCTGTGGCACGACTGGTTTAAGATCACCAAATTAGTCATTTATGCTCAATTTCAAGGAAAATGTGCATAAATGTGATATATATTAGTTTCACATCCTGCCGGAAAAGAAAAAGGGAGTTCATCATCAGAACTCCCTTTCAATCCGTAACCGCTTGTAATTAATTCATCAGGATCTTCATATCCTCATCAACCGTTGTAATACCTGCTATGCCGAATTTCTCAACCAGCACGTTCACCACGTTCGGTGACAGGAAGCCCGGAATTGTAGGACCGAGGTGGATCTTCTTCACACCCAGGTAGAGGAGAGCCAGCAGGACTATTACGGCCTTCTGTTCATACCATGCGATGTTGAATGCTATCGGCAGCTCATTGATGTCATCCAGCTTGAATGCATCTTTGAGCAGCAGTGCAGTTACTGCCAGCGAGTAGGAATCGTTGCACTGTCCGGCGTCCAGCACGCGCGGTATCCCGTTGATGTCGCCCAGTTTCAGTTTGTTGTACCTGTATTTGGCGCAACCGGCCGTCAGGATGACGGTGTCTTTAGGGAGTGCCTGAGCAAACTCGGTGTAGTATTCGCGGCTCTTCATGCGTCCGTCGCATCCTCCCATCACAACAAATTTCCTGATGGCTCCGCTCTTCACTGCTTCCACAACCTTGTCGGCCAGCAGTGCCACCTTGTTATGGGCAAAGCCTCCGATAAGGGTCCCTGATTCTATCTCCGTGGGAGCAGCGCATTTTTTTGCATGGGCAATGATTGCCGAGAAGTCTTTCTCCTTCCCCGGTTCCCTGTCGGGAATATGGGGGCAACCGGGATAACCCGACGAGCCGGTGGTATAGATCCGGTCACTGTAGCTTTCGCGCAGCGGCACAATGCAGTTAGTGGTGAAGAGGACGGGCCCGTTGAAGGACTCAAATTCGGTTGTCTGTTTCCACCATGAGTTACCGTAGTTGCCTACAAAGTGCTTGTATTTCTTGAAAGCAGGGTAGTAGTTTGCCGGAAGCATCTCGCTGTGCGTATATACATCAACGCCTGTGTCTTCGGTCTGGCGCAGAAGCTCTTCCATGTCTTTCATGTCATGGCCGCTGATCAGGATGGCAGGGTTCTTTCTTACACCCAGATTGACCTCGGTGATCTCAGGGTTACCGTAAGCAGTAGTGTTGGCTTTGTCAAGAAGAGCCATCACTTCGACCCCGTTCTTTCCTGTCTCGAGTACCAGTGCTACGAGTTCATCCACGGTGAGGTTGTCATTGGTGGTGGCGGTGAGGGCACGTTGAATGAAGGCGTCAACGCTGTCGCTGTTGAACCCAAGGTTACCTGCGTGTTCTGCGTATGCAGCAATACCCTTTACTCCGTAGATGACCAGCTCGCGCAGCGACCGGACATCCTCGTTCAGCGTTGTGAGGACACCGGTCTTTGAAGCCATATCGACCATATCCTGCTCATTTGCAGGCTTCCATGTTGCGCTTGCATGGAGATTCCCGGGGATGGCAATAGCATGGCTCTTCATCTCGCCGATGAATTTTTCCCTGAGGGCGATGCCCTCATTGACCTTTGCATAGATCTTTACCTTGTCAAAGTTGGCATTGGTGATGGTTGTGAACAGCGCTTCCTGAACGAACCTGTCAACCTTTGCATTTGAATAGTGGTTCTCACGGGCAATGGTACCGAGTATTGAGATACCCTTTGCAACCCAGACCAGGAGATCCTGGGCCTGAGCAACATCATCCGTCTTTCCGCATACGCCTTTAACGACGCATCCGGTTCCTTTTGCCGTTTCCTGGCACTGAAAACAAAACATGCTCATTTTATAAGATTTTTAGTTTGTAATAATTTTTATGAATTTGTTTATATCCACTCATCACTGAGGATCTTTCCATCGATGCTCACCATGACTGCCTTGACAGGCACTTTCCTCGATGCCCGGGCCATTGCTGTACGGACCATCTGCATGAGACCTCCGCAACAGGGGACCTCCATCATCATGACTGTGATTGTGTTCACCCTTGCAGTATCTATCATTACTGTCAGCTTATCTATATATGTTTCTGTTCCATGATCGAGTTTAGGGCAGGCTATTGCAAGGGTCCTGCCTTTCAGGAAACTGCCGTGGAATGATCCCAGCGAGAATGCCACGCAGTCGGCCGCAAGCAGCAGGTCAGCCCCCCTGTATACCGGGGAGTTGGGATTGACAAGATGCATCTGCACCGGCCAGTGGGTTAGCTGCGAGGGTGTCACTGCCGTTGCCGTATCAAACACCGGTGCGGGGGCTATCAGCCTCTCCCTGCTGCCGGGGCAGCTTCCGCCGGCGTGGGCATGATGACCACCGTGTTCGGCATGTGCATGCTGACCTCCGTGTGAGATACGTGCGTGCTGATTACCAGGTGCAGCATTTTCAAGATGAATAGCAGACGCTGCCTGTTTCTGCCCGGAGGCCCCGTTAACCGCATCCAGAACCTCGTTAACACTGAATGGAAGATCTTTGGCATGTACTTCCAGCCAGGTGGAACCCTCCTCCAGGTATCCGTACTCATTATGGTCTTTCAGATGCCTGAGGTGGGCTATGACGGTGTTCGCACCCTTATTCACCATGTCGGCAATAACTGCGATCTCATCATACGGTTCAGCCTCTCTTTTCTCGATGGTGATGGCATCCTCCGGGCAGTGACCTATGCAGGCACCCAGCCCGTCGCACATCAGCTCTGACACCAGCCTGACCTTGCCGTCAATCACCCGGAGAGCACCTTCATGACAATTCGGTACACATAGCCCGCAGCCTGTGCACCTCTCCTCATCAATCTTAATTATATCTCTCTGCATTGATTCTATTTCTGTTTACAACACAAATGTACCTGTCGGACAAAATTTATTTTGTAACAATTGTTACAATTTGCGAATTATATTTATTTTTAACAAAAAAAGTGAAGTTTCCAGTTCTGAGCAGATCGCCGCTGTTTGCCGGCTTGAATGATACCGAGATTGAATCTCTTCTTGACAGTGTAAACTACAGGGTAAGATTCTTCAACGCAGGTGCGGTGGCCGCCCTGGCAGGGGAGGAGATCTCCTCGGTAATGATAGTGCTCTCGGGCAGTATGAAGGGTGAGATGACCGATCTTGCCGGGCGCACCATTAAGATCGAAGATGTCAATCCTCCACAGGCTCTGGCCTCAGCATTCATTTATGGTGCAGGAGCGCTATTTCCGGTAAATGTCATAGCGAATACAGATTCAGAGTTGCTTATAGTTGGCAAAGCCGATTACCTGACCCTGATGAAGAGTGACACGCGAATCCTCTCCAACTATCTCACTGTGGTCTGCACCAAGGCTCTCTTTCTTTCAGGCAGGATCAGGTTCCTCTCATTCCGTACCATCAGGGGCAAGTTTGCTCATTACCTCTCATCGCTTCCGGGGGCTTCTTCGGGCAGGGTGATTGTTGACCGCACACAGCAGGAGCTCTCTGAGTTCTTCGGGGTCACCCGGCCGTCACTTGCCAGGGCCATTGGTGAGATGGAGGATGCGGGTCTCATTTCGGTAGAAAGGCGCGTGGTCAGGCTGCTCGATATCAGGGGCCTGTCAAGGCTCTCAGAGGGGTGAGGTTGATTCCCGGTAAAGGTCTGCGGTGTAAGATTGTGCCTCGCTTGTGTCAGGGTGTGAGGGCAGTTGTCAGATAAGCAGGTCACGCCCCTTTCGTTCATGCCCCGGTCCGGGCAGGGTTACCGTGAAGCAGCTGCCGTTGCCAGGTGTGCTCTCTACGGTGATGTTCCCATTGCTGATGGTTACAAGCTCATGTACGAGCTTCAGTCCGATGCCTGTTCCCTTCTCGGAATCGGTCCCCGGGGTGGTAGTTATCTCGTTACCGGAAAATAGCGTCTGCTGCTGCTTTGCGCTTATACCTACACCGTTGTCACATACCCTGATTATTACCCATTCGCCTGTTTCTTCCTTTTCTTTCACATGAATGGTTACACGGCCGCCTTGATTGGTGTATTTGATGGCGTTAGACAGAAGGTTCCTGATGATTATATCTGCAAGGTCTCTGTCAAACCATCCCTTTGACCGGCCAACCTGGGTGAAGTTGATTGAGATCTTCTTCCTGTCTGCGCTGTCTTTCAGTATGCTTATGTTTGTCAGGATGATGTCTGCAATGTCGTTTTCAGCCGGTGCATTGCGGATCATGCCTTCCTGTCCTCTTCCCCATACAAGCATATTCTCGAGCAGGGTGATAAGCATCTGCGAATACTGGATGCACGAATCCGCGAGCGACTCTGTCTTGTCGCGATATTCCTCTTCCTTGAGCAGGTAGAGTGAATAGAGGATATTCACGACGGGGCTGCGCAGGTCATGCGATATTACTGAAAAGATCTTGTTCTTGAGGCTGATGGTCTCAGAGAGCTTTCTATTCTGTAGTGCTATCTGTTCATTGCGGGCGTTTAACTCGTCACTCTTCTCCCTCAGTTCCCTGGTTCTCTCCTCAACCCGTGTCTCAAGGTTTCTGTTCAGCTCCTCCAGCTGTACTGAGAGCTTCTCCCTCTCCCTTCCTGATCTTATCCAGTCACGGATAAGAAGGGTGGCCTGTATCACTACAAACACAAGCATCAGGAATGAGAGAATGTAGAGCTGCTGGTTTTCCTCGAGTGCGTTGGCAAGCAGGATGTCGGCGATGACCCCAAACCCGATGGCAAGGAACGCAATAAGGTACAACAGATCAATCCATCTTCGCCTTAGCACTCCATTAATGCTCATTGTGATGACATAAAGCAGAGCAAACAGGGCTGTTGCCTGAATCGCCCACACTGAATAAGAGAAGAGATATACCGGCAGTGCAAACACAAGGATAATGCCTGCAAGGAATATGATATCGACTGTAATAGCGAATTTTCTGAACCAGCGGGCCGGGTATATCATGTATGCGAGCCAGACACCGGAGGCAATCATCATGAACAGTATCAGGTACTCACCACTGACAATCATGTTCCAGTTCCTGAAATCGGTAATGGTGATCAGGTAAGGGGCGGACAGGAAGGGCCTCAATGCCAGGCAGAGGACCAGGATAGAGAACATGAGCAGTTTCCTGTCTCTTCTGTCAAGCAGGTAGAATATGAAAAAGAAGAGGAATGAGGCGAAAAGCATTCCCGCAACGGCAACGGAGATGAACCACTGGTTGGTGAAGTTGCTCTGTATGGAATGGAATGTGCCTACTTTCATCGGCATCCAGAAGCCACCCCTGCGATGTTCGTAGTTGGATACCCGTATGAGTATCTCAAGGGTGTCCTTGCCCGGCAGATAGCTGAAGAAAAGGGGCTCATAAGAGGGGATGGACTCTGCTTTGCTGCGTGCCGGAGTACCGTTCCTTGCCATTGTGACGCCATTTACTGCTATCTCGTAAGAGGTGTCGAAGACGGGCACGTCTATTCCCATTCGGTCACGGAATCCTGATGGAAGAAGAATAAGAGCCCTGTAAGTGCCGTACCCGAATTGCGGCAGCTGTTCACCGTTCACGGTGTATTCACTCCAGTAGCCCGGCACCTTCCCGTAACAGTCAGGCCGTAGGGTGTCCTGTATTTTTCCGGGGGTACCGTAGATGAATGTGCTGAAATAAAACTCCCACTCGCCGTTCATCCGCACGGTAAAGTCATCGCCCTGCTGGATATGTCTCAGGTCAAGCACACCCTCCGTCACCCTTGACGGGGTGGCGATGGCATTGTATGACATGAGAACGATGCAGAACAGTGAGAGAATGATCTTTTTCAGCACACTCACCTGGATACTCTCTGTTATTTGTTCAAGAGCCCGCGGTTTTCAAGAAGGGCCTCTATGCCCGGCTCGCGTCCCCTGAAGGCTACCCACATCTCAAGCTCATCCTTTGATCCCTTGCGGGCAAGGATCTCCTTCTCAAATCGGGCGGCAACCTCGCGGTTGAAGATGTCACCTGTCTCCTTGAATGCCTTGAAACCATCAGCATCAAGCTGCTCACACCAGATGTAGCTGTAGTAGCCTGCAGAATAGCCACCGATGATGTGGTTGAAGTAGGTTGACCTGTAGCGGGGAATAATTTCCTTGATCAGGCCGTACTTTTCCATGGCGTTCTTTTCAAACTCACCGATGTTGATCTCTGTTGGCTCAGTCAGCGAGTGATACTCCATGTCAAGCGAAGAGGCTGCCAGGTACTCGATGGTGGTAAAGCCGGCGTTGAACTTGCCTGCCTTCTCTATCTTTTCTATCAGTGCGTCAGGAATGACCTCGCCTGTCTGGTAATGCTTAGCGTATACCTTCAGCACTTCAGGTTCGAAGACCCAGTGCTCCATGATCTGCGACGGCAGCTCAACAAAATCGCGTGATACGCCGCTCGTATATTCGGTATTTGACAGCAGATTGTGCAGCGCATGGCCGAACTCATGAAAGAGGGTGCTTGCCTCGTCAGGTGTGAGGAGTGACGGCGTGTCACCTGAAGGAGGGGTGAAGTTGGTAACCATGCTCACCAGCGGGGTCACGAATTTGCCCTTTTCGTCCAGTCTCTGCGGCCTGATACCGCTGCACCATGCACCTCCGCGTTTGGAAGCCCTCGGATGGTAGTCGATCATGAGGATGCCCACATGCTTGCTGGCACGCTTGACTTCGAAGGTCTTAACATCAGGGTGATAGAGAGGAATATCATTCCGTTCGCTGAACTCCAGCCCGTACAGCCTGTTGGCAACATAAAACATCCCGTCGGTTACGTTTTTGGCTGAGAAATAGGGCTTTGTCTCTTCGTCGCTCAGGTCATACTTCTCCTTGCGGATCTTCTCAGTGTAGTAGAACCAGTCCCACGGCTCGAGCTTGAACTTACCGCCTTCACGGTCAATCAACTCCTGCTGTGCTGCTGCTTCTGCCTTGGCAACCGGCAGTGCGGCCTCCCATATCTGGGCAAGGAAATTAAGAACTGTCTCCGGCTCTTTGGCCATGTTGCGCTCAAGTACATAGTCAGCGTGACTCTCGTAGCCGAGAAGCCTGGCTTTTTCGACGCGAAGCCTGACGATATCAGCAAGAATCTGATTGTTGTCATTCTCATTGCCGTTGTTGCCACGCATCATGTATCCTCTGAAAATTTTCTCCCTGAGCTCCCTGTTGTCAGCGTATGTCATGAAGGGAATATAGCTGGGATTCTGCAGGGTGAAAAGCCATTTGCCATCCATATCCCTGGCCTTTGCCGCGGCAGCAGCCTGTGCCCTGACACCTTCGGGAAGACCGGAGAGGTCCTGCTCGTTGTCAATGACGAGAGTGAAGCCGTTGGTCTCGGCAAGAAGGTTCTGGCCAAATTTTACGCCAAGAAGAGAAAGTTCGCTGTTAAGCTTGCGAAGCTTATCCTTATCCTCAGTGGAGAGACCGATACCGCTGCGGATGAAGTCGAGATAGTCGTCTTCGAGCAGCTTGCTCTCCTCAGGAGTGAGGTTAAATTTATCACGGTTTTCGTAAACCGCTTTTACCCTTTCAAAGAGTTTTTCATTCAGTGAAATATCATCGTAGTGCTTTGAGAAGAGAGGAGACATATCCCTCTGCAGTGCCTGGATGGAGTCATTTGTATTGGCGCCGCTGAGGGGACCCATGGCACGCTGCACTTTATCAAGGAGCTTGCCTGTGAATTGCAATGCCCTGATAGTATTGTCAAATGTAGGTTCTTCGGTGTTATTGATTATTGCGTTCACCTCAGCCATCTCTTCCTCCATACCCTTAAGGTAGGCAGGCTTGAAGTGTTCAAATTTGATCAGGTCAAATGGGGGCACCTCAAAGGGCGTATCCCAGTCGCAATAAAACGGATTCTCGCATGTCTCCTTCTTGCAGGAGACTGCTCCGATTGAAGCAATTAAAAGCATAATCAGCAGTTTTTTCATATAGGTAGGGTTTGGGTTAAGAACTCGAAAAATAGGGATTAATGACCACAAATCAAAGAGTCATGGCAAAATGAGCGTTCCCGAAGCCTTAATACTTTACCGGTCAGGGTCGGTATTCGATCAGCGGGTCACCCTTTTTGACCTTGTCACCGCTCTTCACCAGGATTTTGTTGACCACCCCGTCGCGGTCAGAGCGCACCTCCCTGATGCTTTTTCCTATCATGAGGTACATCAGGATCTCATTTTTCCTGACCTCTTCGCCTGCAGTCAGAAGCTCCTCTTCAGGCCAGTATGTTGATGTGGCGCCGGAGTAGATCAGTGCTGTTCCGTCCTCGGGAGCCGGCAGCAGCTGTTTCTTTGAAATCTTCACCGGTCCGCCCTGCTGCATCTCGGCCTTTTTGTCTTCCACCTCCTTCAGGAAGCGGATTTGTGCGGCACCTGATTTATAATCGCGGTACTGCCTGTCATGCATAGCCAGTTCAAACAGCTCCTCCTCATCCGGGCCGAGGGGCCACCCATTCTGTTCCATCTCCTTGCGGAAA
The DNA here is from genome assembly GCA_041740815.1 of Bacteroidales bacterium. Taxonomy (GTDB): domain Bacteria; phylum Bacteroidota; class Bacteroidia; order Bacteroidales; family VadinHA17; genus SR-FBR-E99. Next base: position 34,903 of record JBGSLG010000118.1, on the reverse strand, counting down.
CCGTCAAGGGCATCAGGATAGTTATCCTGGGGGTTGCCTTCGTAAAACTCCTTACCCTCCCTTTTTGCAAGCTCAATCAGCTCCGGCGCCAGGGGGCCCGGCAGTGTGCCAGCGCGACCAAGGAGCATGTCCCATGTGTTCGGGTCTATCATGGCAAACCGTTCCTTCCCGTTTACCAGGGAGACAATGTTCATCAGTGCTACGTTCTTGACATACTGACTGAATGGTGTCACCAGCGGCGGATAGCCCATCATGGGCCAGATATACTCTACCTCCCTGAAGAGCCATACAACAAGCTCATCCTCCGACAGCTCGGGCTTACCCTGTGCCTTGAGTGCCGAGTTGATTCCCTGGTGAACCCCCTTGAGGTCAGCCATCATGCTGCCCATCATTCCTCCGGGAAGACCGGAACCGATCAGCAGGGATGTCATCTGCCTGTTTCGGGGGTCAATGAAGTAGCCAAGGAAGTCGTCAATAAATTCCTGTGTGAGTGAACGGACTTTCATATACTCATCCATGTTGATCTCCGGCACTTCAAACCCGGCATCCTTCATGATAGCATGTATGGCAAGGATGTCAGGATGCACCATTCCCCAGCTTAGTGGCTCCATGGCAACATCAAGATAGTCTGCCCCGGCCCTGGCTACTTCGAGCATGGAGGCGACCGACATGCCCGGGCCACTGTGTCCGTGATACTGCACTACCATGCCAGGGTATTTCTTTTTAATCCTCTTAACCAGTTCCCCCAGGGATGCCGGCCTGCCCACACCGGCCATGTCTTTCAGGCAGATTTCATCTGCGCCGTACTCTACAACACGGTCAACCACTCCCATAAAGTAATCAACTGTGTGAACAGGAGAGTGGGTGATTGAAAGAGCAGCCTGTGATATCATGCCTGCCTCACGTGCATATTTCACGGAAAGCTCGAGGTTACGGTGATCATTCAGGCCGCAGAATGAACGCGCAATATCCACACCCTGCGCTTTTTTTACCTTGTACATCAGACGCCTGACATCGGCAGGTACCGGATACATCCTGATGCCATTAAGGGCACGCTCAAGCATGTGTGTCTGTATGCCGGCCTTGTTGAAGGGCTTAATCCACTCCCTGACTGCAGTATTGGGATTCTCCCCATAGAGAAGCTGCACCTGCTCAAAAGCACCGCCGTTGGTCTCAATGCGTTCAAAACAACCCATGTTCACAATGTGGGGAGCCACTGCAGACAACTGGTCAACCCTTGGCTGATACTTGCCCGACGACTGCCACATATCCCGGTAAAGGAGACTGAATTTTATCTTCTGTTTCATAATCTTCAAAGGTTCCTGGATTTATAAAAAAAGACCCTCTGGCTTTTCAGGTCAAAGATAACTCAGATACTCTATTTACACCTGACAATTGTCAATATAAAAAGAAGAAGATACCCGTTGCGGGGTATCTTCGTTTCAACCTAAACCTGATCGTAGACAGGCCGGACGGCCTGATTAAGGAAGGAAAAAAAAGTCTTTCTTCCGGATCTATTTGATGAGCTCCGGGAAATAGGATGCGATGAGCCTGGTAGCATCAAAATCGTCGGTCTTGCCCTGTGCAAGAACCTTCTGATGGAAGTAGTCGGACCTGTCAAGCCGGCTTTCATCCGTGCTTACACCAGCGCTTCCGTACTGTTTGTCTACCTTGTTGACACCGAAATACTTGCCGTTGCAGGAGTACATCACTGAAAGGGCATCAGAGACCACAACATAGTTTTTGCAGCTTTTGTCTTTGTCAACAAAGACCTTAACTGTCAGCGGTGAGTTTTCATAGCTGATGAGATAGCATTTGAGCTCTTCGCCCGCAAGCATCATCGGCTGATCACAGACCTCGATAGTGTACCCTCCTAATGGGGTGTTTGAATTCCCCTTCACAATTACTTTGCCGTAAGAGGCCACAGCCATACAGACAAAGAGTAATAGAGCAACATAAATTCTTTTCATGACTAACCCGTTTTTGTTTTACACCTAAACTGTCCTTGGAGAGAATGTGGAACTGTCCTTTTCCATCTTCTTTTCAGTATAAAGACCGGCAACCCCTCCCATTGCTGCACACTCTTTCGGTTAAACTTTTGTTAATCGTTTTTGAAATTTCATAACTGTCAGTATTTCAAAATAATATAAAAGCGAAAAAGTCTTCTGCGTGATGATTTAACGGGATAAATTGCATTTTTACCTTAATTTTCAGTAAATTTGTTCACCATTTTAATGATATGCACCGACTGGAACACAGGTTTATGATGAATCGCCTCGGAAGGAGGCTGTATCACTGTCTTATGTTCTATCACAGATAGACTTTCTGTGCGGGCCCCACGCGGCCCAGCTGCTCCATTGCAATACAATCAGGGTTTAAGTAAAATCTTTATGAAAGGCTTGATATTCAATATAAAAAGGTATGCAATTCATGACGGCCCGGGAATCAGGGTTACCTTCTTCATGAAGGGATGTTTACTCGACTGCTGGTGGTGCCACAACCCGGAGGGGAAGGTGCCTGGCATCAGGATGGTTGACAGGACTGACAGGATTGGGGCCAGGGAGTTCAGGTCACAGGAGCAGGTGGGGATTGAATATGCACCTGAGGAAATAGTGGCGATGGCCTGGGCAGACAGGGTATTCATGGAGCACTCGGGGGGCGGCGTCACCTTCTCAGGCGGTGAGCCTCTGATGCAGCCTGATTTTCTGATTGAGACACTGACCCTGCTGAAGAAGGAGGGGTTCCATACCACAGTTGACACCTCGGGGTACGTAACCCGGGAGATACTGCTGTCAGTTATGCCTGTCACCGATCTCTTCCTTTATGACATCAAGCATACTGATCCGGAGGTACATAAAAAGTTCACGGGCGTGAGCAACGGACTCATCATCTCTAACCTTGACATGCTACTGGCAGAAGGAAAGGATGTGATGATCCGGATTCCTGTCATTCCGGGCGTTTCGGCTGATGCCGCATATATGGAAACACTCCGCGATTTTATTGAAAGCCGCAATAACGGACATATTAAAGGTATAAGCCTGCTTCCATACCATAAGACAGGCAGTTCGAAATACCGTCGTTTTGAGATGGAGGACAGGATGGCATCAGTCACCCAGGTGTCGAACGGCCACCTGGATGAATACATTGACATACTCAGGCCGCTTGGAATACATGTAAAGAAAGGCGGATGACACACCGTCAGCAGCAGGTAATAAATAAGGAGATTACAACCATATGAAAATGACAGACAGAGTTATAAAGCTCAGGGAACAGAGCCTGAATGCCACCGAAACCCTTACAGCCGAGAGGGCGCAGCTGATCACACAGTTCTACTCCGGTCGAGAGGCACAGGGTCTTTCGGCGCCGGTGCTCAGGGCGCGCGCCTTTGAACACCTGCTCAGCCATAAGGCCATCTGCATCAGTGATGGCGAACTCATTGTGGGCGAGAGAGGCCCTGCACCCAAGGCAACACCAACCTATCCTGAGATAAGCCTTCACTCTATCCGGGATCTGGAGATTCTCGACACTCGGGAGAAGGTTTTTTTCAGGGTGAGCGACGAGGTTAAAAAGATTTACAGCGAGGAGATTATTCCCTTCTGGGAAGGTCGAAGCAACCGTGACCGCATCATGGAACGCATGACCCCGGGGTGGCTCGCCGCCTACAAGGCCGGCATATTCACGGAGTTCCAGGAGCAGAGAGCACCGGGACACACAGTGCTGGGATACAAGATGTTCCACACCGGATTCCTCGACCTAAAGCAGGAGATAGCTGATGCTGCTGCGGCGCTCGATTTCCGCAATGACAGTGCTGCTTATGAAAGGAGTGAGGAACTGAAGGCCATGGACATTGCCTGTGATGCCATCATCATGTATGCCGGAAGGCATGCCGACGCCCTGGATATGCTGGCAGCAGGAGAGAAGGATGAAAAGCGCCGCGTAGAGCTGAACAGAATGGCCGCAGTCTGCCGTCGCGTGCCGGCCCATGCCCCGGAGACATTTCACGAGATGCTGCAGCATTACTGGTTCATTCACCTCGGGGTGGTGACAGAGCTTAATCCCTGGGATTCATTCAATCCAGGGCGTCTCGACCAGCACCTGTGGCCCGTATATCAAAAGGGTCTGGATGCGGGCACCATCACCCCGGAGACGGCTTATGAGCTCCTCGGATGCTTCTGGGTTAAGTTCAACAATCACCCTTCGCCCCCCAAGATGGGCGTCACCGCGCAGGAGAGCAATACCTACACTGACTTCTGCCTGATAAACCTGGGAGGGGTGAAACCTGACGGCACTGACGCGGTCAACCCTATGACCTGTATCCTCCTTGATGTCATACAGGAGATGCGCATCCTGCAGCCCAGTTCCATGGTGCAGGTGAGTCGCAAGAACCCGGATTCCCTTGTACATAAGGCCCTAGATATTATCAAGACCGGCTTCGGTCAGCCCTCCCTCTTCAATACCGAGGCAATCATCGAAGAGCTACTTCGCCAGGGCAAGAGCATCGTCGATGCCCGCAACGGCGGAGCGTCAGGATGCGTCGAGACAGGCGCCTTTGGCACCGAGTGCTACTGGCTGACCGGGTACTTCAACCTGGTGAAGATCCTCGAGGTGACGCTGAACAACGGTTTCGATCGCCGCACAGGAGCACAGGTAGGACCGGAGACAGGAGAACCCGCGTCATTCAGCACTTTTGAGGAGTTCATGAATGCTTACAGGGAGCAGATCAACCACTTCGCCGACATAAAGGTTGCAGGCAACAACGTCATTGAAAAGACTTTCGCCATACACCTCCCTGTGCCTTTTCTGTCGCTTCTTCTGGAAGACTGCATTGCCAGCGGCAAAGACTACAATGCCGGCGGCGCAAGGTACAACACCACCTATATACAGGGAGTGGGACTGGGAAGCATCACCGATATCCTCACCTCAATCAGGTTCAATATCTATGACCGGAAGAGGTTTACCTGGAATGAGATGCTGACCGCCCTGCAAAACAACTTCGAAGGGGCTGAGGAGATGCAGTATGAGATGATCTTCAATACTCCGAAATACGGGAATGATGACGACTATGCCGATGCACAGGCTGTGACAGTATTTGAGTACTTCCATGATGCCGTTACCGGGAGGCCCACCCCGAGGGGAGGCATTCACCGCATCAACATGCTCCCGACCACCTCTCACGTATACTTCGGTAATGTCACCGGGGCCACTCCCGACGGCCGCAAAGCCTGGGTTCCGCTTTCAGAGGGGATCTCCCCATTCCAGGGCGTTGACCGCCAGGGACCTACCGCCGTGATCAAGTCGGCCTCAAAAATTGACCACCTCCGGACCGGGGGAACACTGCTGAACCAGAAGTTCTCACCGGAGTTCTTTGACGATGAGGAAAGCTATCAGAAGCTCACCGCCCTGATCAGAAGCTACTTCAGCCTTGACGGGCACCACATACAGTTCAACGTCGTTAGCGCCGAAACCCTCCGTGACGCGAAGAAACATCCCGAGCTTTACCGTGACCTGATTGTGCGTGTTGCAGGCTACAGTGATTATTTCAATGATCTGGGAGATGATCTCCAGAACGAGATTATAAGGCGTACCGAACACGGCGAAACGTGATGGCGAATTAGCGCGTGCAAACTGAAATAATTAAGTAAGATCGGCCTTCCTGAACGTCAAAGCTGTTTTTTTGGCGTATTTCCTTGACATTTCAGTAAAATTTGACTATATTTTGTAAAATTTAAAACCGCTGCAGCAAGAGTGCAGCTGACCAATTTTGCCTTTAGATAATGCCTATGTCGTGAAGAAGATATTCGATTATTTCGATTCTCGTTACAGGGCTGAAATGCTTGGCAGGCCTGTTGAACAGACCGGTCCGGTTATTACAATCTCACGCCTTACGGGATGTGACGGGAGAGAAGTCGCCGCGGAGCTCGTGGCACAGCTTAATCTCAGATACAACACAAACAGGTGGAAATGGGTTGACAAGGATATCATCTATCATGCCGCCCATGAGCTGAGGACTGACACGCACCGTGTTGAGACCTACTACCAGGGATTGGGCATGACCGACATGTCTCAGATGATCATGGCCTTCTCAGGCTCCTTTGTGACTGACAGCTCGGTGAAGAAGGCTATAAGGGAGGTGGTGCATTCAATAGCACGTGACGGTTATGCAGTGATAATTGGAAGGGGAGGTGTGGCTATTACACACGACATGGTTAACGCCCTTCATATCAGGCTGGTGGCTCCGATGTACTGGAGGGTGCGTAACGTGATGACCAAGAAGGGTATGATCATTGAAAAGGCCGAGGAATACACTCTTCAGACAGATGAGAGACGGCATAAGCTGCTAGTCGATTTCCTTGAGAAAAAGCCTCTCTCAATAGACCATCTTTTTGATGTGACATTTAACAGGAGCAGTTTTACCCTGGAGCAGATCTCGTCAATGATTGTGACAATGTACGAATCGAAGCTAGGGATTACACTGAAACGATAGGACTGTACTTTTTAAGAGTTTGGGCACAGTTGACGGTGGATATGTGAGGAGGGTAATCAAAGGGCCGGCATCAGATGTATGCCGGCCCTTTTTTTCTTAGGGGTGTCTCAGACAGCAGATGTCCGAGATCCTGCCGATATGCTCTGAGGTTCGTTTGCTTAGTGACTGCCTGTAGGCATCCCAGTCGTCAATCTTCAGCCTCGCAACCCCGGTCTCAACCGCAGCCATAGCCACGGCTGAGGCCACCCTTGAGATCAGGCGGGGATCAAGTGGTTTGGGGATGATGTATTCCCTGCCGAATTCAAGTTTGTCAAGCCCGTAAGCCTTCAGCACTGATTCCGGAACAGGCTCTTTGGCCAGTTCAGCAAGAGCCCTTGTGGCCGCCAGTTTCATCTCCTCGTTGATCGTTCTTGCCCTTACATCAAGGGCTCCTCTGAAGATAAAGGGGAAACCGAGCACATTATTTATCTGGTTGGGATAGTCGGACCTCCCGGTGGCAAAGATCAGGTCATCACGGGTTTCCATGGCGTCTTCATAGCTTATCTCCGGATTGGGGTTGGCCATGGCAAATACAATAGGATGAGGGGCCATAGTACTGAGCATCTCTTTGGTAAGCATATTGGCAACAGACAGTCCAAGGAAAAGATCAGCACCGTTAACTGCCTCTGCCAGGGTGTTAATATCCCGGTCGGTGATCCACTCTTTCTTGTATTTGTTGAGATCAGTCCTTTTTGTATTGATAACTCCCTTGCTGTCAACCATTACAACATTCTCCTTCCTGATACCCAGTGCCACATAGAGGCGGGTACATGAGTTGGCTGCGGCACCGGCGCCGCAAACGACTACCTTCATTTCGGAAAGTTTTTTCCCGCTGATGTCTATGGCGCTCAAAAGCCCGGCTGCCGAGATGATTGCCGTTCCGTGCTGGTCATCATGAAAAACCGGGATGTCAAGCATCTCCTTGAGCCGGGTCTCAACCTCAAAACACTCCGGAGCCTTGATATCCTCGAGATTGATCCCTCCAAAAGTAGGGGCAATCTTTGCACATATCTCAATAAGCTTATCAGGATCCTTTTCATCAACCTCAATATCAAATACGTCAACATCGGCAAAAACCTTGAAGAGCAGCCCCTTGCCTTCCATCACCGGCTTGCCGGCAAGAGCACCGATGTCGCCCAGCCCCAGAACGGCTGTGCCGTTGGAGATGACGGCCACAAGGTTCCCCTTGGCAGTGTACTGGTATGCATCATCAGGGTTCTTCTCTATCTCGAGGCAGGGATAGGCAACCCCGGGAGTGTAGGCAAGACTCAGATCAGACTGTGTACAGTAAGGCTTGGTAGGAATAACTTCAACCTTGCCTTTGCGTCCGCTGCTATGATAGAGGAGTGCTTCCTCCTTTGTGGCCTTTGACATAATCAGATAAGTTTAAATTGTAATTGGTGAGTGTGATTGGGAATAATCTGACGAATTTATAATAATTATCAGACTGCTCCTATTATTTTGAGAAGATAAAAATGAATTCATTTGGCACTCTTTGGGAAAATAGATATTTTCATTGCCTCGAATTAAGAATCTTCAGATAACATAAAATGAGTACTTCACTTCAGAACATTGCCATAGGCGCAGACATCGGTGGCAGCCATATCACAGCCGTTGCAGTTGATATGGAGAGTCACAGGATCATCAGCGGCTCACGTGCAGAAAGCCCGGTTGACAACAAGGCGGAGGCCGATGAAATACTGACGGTATGGACTGATACCCTGAGGAGGGTCCTGAGGGGAATACAGATATTCAATCTTCGGGGAATAGGATTTGCAATGCCGGGACCTTTCGACTATGTCAAGGGAATATGCCTCATCAAGGGTGTCCCCAAGTATGAAAACCTCTACGGTGTCAATGTGGGAAAAGCTGTTGGTTCACGGCTGGGCCTGCCTTGCGACTGCAGGGTGAGGTTCATGAATGATGCCAGTTCCTTCGCTGTAGGCGAAGCGTGGGCAGGAAAGGCATCCGGCATCCGGAAGATGATGGCTATAACGCTTGGAACCGGATTCGGTTCAGCCTTCCTGGATGACCGCATACCGGTGGTTGACGGCGACAGGGTACCGAAAATGGGATGCGTTTATCACCTCCCTTTCGGTAACGGCATTGCTGACGACTACTTCTCAACACGCTGGTTCACCTCCAGGTTCGTCGAGTTGACAGGCAGGGAAGCAGCCGGGGTGAAGGAGGTGGCCATGGAGGCAGAGCATCTGCCGGAAGTGCGAGGCCTCTTCACTGAGTTCGGGACAAGCCTGGGAGCCTTTCTCGCTCCGTGGCTGATAAGATTCGAGGCAGAAATTCTGGTGATAGGCGGGAATATCTCCCATGCCTGGACCCTCTTCGGACCCGCTTTCGAAGATGAACTGAGACAGGCCGGTTGCCACACTTCGGTTGCCATATCGGAACTGAAGGAGGATGCCGCCCTGCTGGGCAGCGCCTATCTTTTCGATGATGGATTCTGGAAGGCAGTACAACCTGCGCTTCATTTAATGTAAGTCCTAACAACCTGAAATAATGAATGAGAAAAAAACCGAGATGAGACTGGTGGTGCCGGTGCTCCTCTCTTTCTTCGTGATGAGTTTTGTTGACCTTGTGGGTATCGGCAAGGACCGTGTGGCAGGCGATCTCGGCCTGAGCGATTTCATACTCGGGCTCATACCATTCGCGGCTTTCATCTGGTTCTTCCTCCTCTCGGTGCCTGTAGGTATCCTTCAGGCACGGGTAGGAAAGAAAGTGATGCTTAACATCGGCATGGCTATCACCGGCATAGGGCTGTTCATTCCGTATTTTTTTTACAACTTCATCACCGTTATTGCAGGCTTTGCGTTGCTGGGCATTGGCAACACCATAGTGCAGGTCTCTGCAAATCCCCTCCTCGTAGACGTAGTTCCTGGGAGAAGAGCCTCCAGCTTCCTCAGTTTCTCACAGTTCATAAAGGCAATAGGTTCAATGATTGCCGCACCCCTTGCAGCTCTGTTTGCAAGCCGCTTCGGCGACTGGAAGCTGCTGTTTCTCGTTTACGGTATCATCTCCTTCCTAAGCGTCCTATGGCTCAGTACGGTGAAAGTAGAAGAGACCGCCGTGACAGGAGAGAAAGCCTCAATGGCGTCTGCCTTCAGGCTGCTTGGTAACTCATATGTCCTCATGATGGTGATATCCATCTTCCTTGTGGTGGGCATTGACGTGGGGTTCAACTACTTTTCCGGCAAGTACCTCACAACCAGGTTCGGTATTGAAGAGGTGGCAGCCCAGTCAGGCCGCAGCGTTTACTTCTTTGGCCGTCTGCTGGGTACCTTTGTCGGGGCGCTGCTGCTTACCAGGCTCTCATCGACGAAAGGACTACTTTATAGTGCCATCCTCTCTATCCTTTCAATCTTTCTTATACTGGTCATACCATCGAAAGGTGCCGCCTGGGCGCTGGTGTTCATTATCGGCCTTGGCGTGGCCAACATCTTCCCCCTGGTCTACTCACTTACTGTACAGAGATACCCGGAAAGAAGCAATGAGATCTCGGGGCTTATGATGATGGCAATCTCCGGCGGTGCATTGATTCCTCCGGTGATGGGACTTGTGAGTGACTCGCTTGGAGTGGTGTTCGGAATGGGGGTGCTGTTACTCTGTGCCGCCTACCTGCTGATAGTAGCCTGGATAATTATCAGGAAAAAGTTAGTCACAATCTGACAGTAGCCGGGGAAGGCCTCTGCAGATTGCATCAGAAGTTAATTTCCATAAATCAATAAATAAGTTATGAGGCATCTGGTTCTTCTGACTCTGCTTATTCTGATCTGGTCATGCGCCAGGCAGGAGCCCCTGCGTCCGAATATCATCTTCATCATGACCGATGATCATGCATACCAGGCTGTTGGCGCATACGGCAGTGAGATCAACAGTACCCCAAACCTCGACCGCATTGCTGATGAGGGAATCCTCTTCCGCAACAGCTTCGTATGCAACTCCATCTGCGCCCCGAGCAGGGCGGCGCTGCTGACAGGAAAGCACAGCCACAGCAATGGGCATCGTGACAACAGGAACAGGTTTGACAGCTCCCAGGTGACCTTCCCGAAACTGCTCCAGGAGGCTGGTTACCAGACAGCCCTGATTGGCAAGTGGCACCTGAAGAGCGAGCCCACCGGCTTCGACTACTGGAATATCCTTCCCGGTCAGGGGAGCTATTATAACCCCGACTTCATTGAGATGGGGCGTAAATACAGGGTGACAGGCTACGCCACCACCCTCATTACTGACATGGCTATCGACTGGATGGATAAGCGTGACAGGGACAAGCCCTTCTGCCTGCTTGTACATCACAAGGCTCCTCACCGCAACTGGATGCCTGACACGGCCGACCTCGACCTTTATGACGGAACAGTATTCCCGGTGCCGGAGACATTCTTTGACACCTACCAGGGGAGACAGGCCGCAGCTGAGCAGGAGATGAGTGTCATGAAGGACATGCGAATGGCAAGTGATCTGAAGATCACCGGTGCCGATGGAGACTCACTGTCACAGTCTGAAAAGGACTATCTGTGGTATGTCAATAACCGCCTGACTCCGGATCAGCGGAAGGCATGGCTGAGCGAGTATGACAGCATCAGCAGTGCCTATAACGCCAACCCTCCGGTTGGCGATTCCCTGGCGCTTTATAAACTCAACAGGTATCTGACTGATTACCTTCGTACGATACAGTCAGTAGACCGCAATACGGGTCGGCTGCTAGATTATCTCGAATCGGAGGGTCTGCTGAAAAACACACTGGTTGTATATACATCAGACCAGGGCTTTTATCTTGGCGAACATGGCTGGTTTGACAAACGGTTCATGTATGAGGAGTCTTTCAGGACTCCGCTGATGATGAGGTTGCCAGAGGGCCTGACTGCCCATGGGGATATCGAACAGATGGTCCAGAATATTGATTTTGCGCCCACCTTCCTTGAACTGGCAGGCGTCAGGCCGCCGGAAGAGATGCAGGGGGTATCCCTCGTGCCTCTGCTCAGCGGATCAAAAACGAAAGGATGGCGTGATGCATTATATTACCATTACTATGAGTTCCCCGCAGAGCATGCGGTGAAGCGACACTACGGAATCAGAACCGACAGGTACAAGCTCATTCATTTTTATAATGACATAGACCGATGGGAGCTGTATGATCTCAGTACTGACCCGCATGAGATGAGCAACCTTATTGATGACCCTGACTATGATGCCATTGAGAAAGATCTCAGGAAGCGTCTTGACGGCCTCAGGAAACAGTATAATGTGCCCGCAGAAGAGTAGAGCCTTCTAATCTTTCCGGATGCCGGCAATCTCCCTGGTCAGGATGTAAAATGTGTTTGCAGCACTCCTCTCTTTGCCCTGAGAGGCAGTGCCAGTCGCATATGACCACATCCTTGCTTATCATGTCAATGGCCCTGTGGGTGTTATTCATGCTTGCTTCCCACATTCCTTAGCCTGTGGTCTTCCCGTCAATGAGCCTGTCGCCCCATATCCACAACCTGCACCCCCTTCCGGCCAGGAAATTCCGGATCTCATAATAAAAGGCAGCAGTGTTCTCATGGACTTTTTTTTTAATGTTATTCCCGGGGAGATTATTGTCACCGGACAATTTAGTCAAATTCTTTATATTTACAGACATTGAATTTTCAAACGACTTTAATATGGAAAAATCAGGAAGGCGCAGGTTCATTGCCAGGAGCACGGCTGCAGGGCTCGGTCTCACGCTCATTCCCCGTCATGTGCTGGGCGGAAGTAGATATCTTGCACCAAGCGATCAGCTTACAAAAGGTATAATCGGTGTCGGAGGAATGGGCCTCGGCCATTTCGGGTACGAGAACACCCGTCTGCTGGCAGTATGTGATGTTGACTCGGGTCATCTCAGGAGGGCACTCGACAGGGCAGGGAAGGGTGTGACGGGTTATCACGACTTCCGGGAGCTCATTGCCAGGCCTGACATTGATATTGTACACATTGCCACGCCGCCTCACTGGCACGGTGTAATTGCCAGGATGGCCGCGGAAGCGGGAAAGGACATATGGTGCGAGAAGCCAATGACACGAACAATAGGAGAGGGGAAGAGGCTTGTTGAAGCCGTGAAGGCGAACGGAAGGATGTTCAGGCTCAACACCTGGTTCAGGTTCAGCGGCCAGTTCTATGGCCTCGGTACCACCGTCATGCCGCTTAAAAAGATTGTCGACAGCGGAGTGCTGGGCTGGCCACTGAAGGTGACCATCAGCGGCATCACAGGCTATGACTGGAAGTTTTACTGGAGCGGACTGACTGACCTTGAACCACAGCCGGTGCCTTCGGCCCTTGATTATAACATGTGGCTGGGGCCTGCTCCCTTCAAGCCATATAACAAGATGAGGGTCCATGAGAACTTCCGGGGATACTGGGATTATGACGGAGGTGGCCTCGGAGATATGGGGCAGCATTATATCGACCCGGTGCAATACCTGTTGGGCAAGGATGATACAAGCCCCGTTTCGGTGGAGATCGATGCACCTCAGCAGCACTATGACGCTGTTGGGTCATGGCGACGCATAACCTACACCTATGATGACGGATGCAGCATTATACTCGACGGCGAAAACCGCGATAAGGATGCTGCATATATTGAAGGGCCGGCAGGCAAAATATTCAAGGGCTTTGTCTCCGACATACCCAACCTTACTGACCTTGTCAATGACCTGCCTGACCCTGCACCCCAGGTGACCCAGTTCTCAGAGTCGGTCAGGACAAGAAAACCCTTTGCCCTCAACGAGGCGAACGGGCACCGGTCATGCACTATAGTAAACATGGGAGTCGTTGCTCTGCGGCTGGGACGAAACCTCAGGTTCGATCCGGTGAACCAGCTCTTTATAGGTGATGATGCGGCAAACGCATTGATAGACCAGCCTATGAGAGGCGAATGGCATATGTAAAATATTCAACAACATAATAATCATGAACAGACTCAGAACACTATTGATGGTCCCGGCCGTGCTGCTGTTAAGTGCATCTCTCGGAGCACAGGATGTTAGAACCCTTGAGACGCGGGTGGCCGATCTGCTTGCCAGGCTTCCGGCAGACAGCAGGGAACTTACCGTACGACTCATGGAAGAGATGTACTCTCTTGGTGAGGAGGGAACCGCGATCATTTGCGGTCAGGTGTTGCCTGCCGGCACAGGTGATGGCATCAGGGCACGCTATGCAGTCTCATCACTCACGGCCCATCTCTCGGGCGATAAGGATGACACCCGCAAGAGAGAGTGGGAGAAGCAGTGTATCAGATTTATGAATGCTGCCAGAGACAGGGAGGTGAGGGTTTTCTTCATGAGACAGCTTAACCTGATAGGCTCTGATGCTGCGGTAAAGGCGCTCAGCATTTTTGCAGACATCCAGGAGAGCTGTGATGACGCTGTCATGACCCTGCAGTCGATAGGGAGCGGTGCTGCCCTTGACCTGCTGGCATCGGTGCTAAGGGCCGGATCGTCACCCTGCGCCGCCCAGACAATGGTTGCCCTTGCTGAAAACAGTTACCCCGGCGCTATTGACAGCTATATTGCCTGGAACGAGAAAGGGACCAGTGCAGAGCGGACCGCAGCACTCTTTGCCATGGCATCGACAGGTGATCCTAAAGCGGGTCCTGTACTGTTGCAGGCTGCAGAGATGGCCTCTTATAAGTGGGATCCGACAGGCGCAGTGCAGTCGTTGCTGCTCTATGCAGGAAATACAGGCCTTGCCGGTAATGTAAGGGAGATGGATAAGATTACGGGCCTGGTCATCTCAAAAAGTAACACCCCTCAGACGGCAGGCCAGCGCCTCGCCGCAATGAGTGTCATAACCGCAGTTAAGGGCAACGGAGCCCTGAATATGCTTCTCGAGGCTGCCGATGATCCCGATGTGGCAGTCCGCGGAGGCGCACTCCGGATGGCAGCCGCCATGCCTGGCACCGACGTCACAAAAAAGTGGATTAGCAGGTTTGCAAAGGTCGGCAGTGATGCCAGACCCGGGATCCTTTTCATGCTGGGCGAACGGGGAGATGAACTGGCCGTCCCCCTTATGACGAAGGTAATGAACGATCCGGACCAGGATTTGGCCGGTGAGGCTGTCACTGCACTTGCCAAACTGCAGGGTGAGAAGGCAGTGGATCCGCTCCTCTCCTGGATATTGAAGTATGATAATGAAGAGGGTCACCGTGCAGCGGCCAATGCCCTTACTACGATACTCGACAGCACCAGCATCACCAGGGTGGCAGACAACCTGCCTGCCTCACAAGGTCACGCCACCGTAACCCTGTTGTGGCTTCTTTCACGGTCAGGCAACACCGATTATTTCACAACTGTTTACCCCTATACCTCATCGGAGGATATGGCTGTGAGAGCTGCAGCACTGACCTCGCTGGCTTCCGTGGCCTCATGGGATGATCAGCCGCAGATAATCAGGCTGCTTGAGATGACATCAGAGAAAGGTGAGGTAACCGTGCTGCAGCGTGCACTGCTGAGTGCAGCAATGCGCAGTGACGATCCTTCAAAAAGGTCTGACCTGATACTTGAGGCTCTTGGAAAGAGCAAAGACAAGCTGAGGCTCATACCGCTGCTGGCCACCACCGGAGGAGATGCAGCACTGAAACAGGTAGCGTATGAGTTCGGGAACGGCGATGCTGAGACACGCGATGTATGTTTTGATGCGCTGTCACACTGGTCAGACCATTCAGCCCTGTCAGCCCTCAGTGATATCTGCGCCTCAGGAAACAAGACCTTCGGCAGGCCGGCTTTTGACGCCTATATGAGAATGGTCTCGCTGGCTACCGTCACACCTGAGCGCAAACTCCTGCTGATTAAAGATATTGCTCCATATGCCATGGCACCTGACGCAAAGAATGAGATGATTGCCGCCGCCGCTGCCCTCGGTATACGCCAGGCTGGTTTCTTCATCTCACAGTACCTCTCAGATCCCGCAGAGGAAGTCATGAGAGCCGCTGAAGAGGCCGTTGCATCTATGAAGCTGTCTGAAAGTGAAGAGTTTGAGTCGATGTTCAACGGGCAAGACCTCAGCGGATGGAAAGGGCTGGTCGGTAACCCGCTTACAAGAGCATCGATGAAACCCAAAGAGATGGCCACAAGACAGAAGGAGGCTGACCTGAAGATGCTGAATAACTGGAGCGTCAGGGACGGCATGATATGGTTCAGCGGGTCAGGTGACAATATGTGCAGTGTCAGAGATTACGGCGATTTCGAGATGTATGTCGACTGGCGCATCACAAGAGATGGCGACAGCGGAATCTACCTGCGCGGCTCCCCACAGGTGCAGATATGGGACACCTCACGCACCGATGCAGGTGCACAGGTGGGCTCAGGCGGACTGTATAACAACCAGAAAAGCGCAGCAGCACCCCTTACTGTGGCTGATAATCCAATCGGAGAATGGAATACGTTCCGTATCCTGATGACAGGAGAGAGGGTCTCCGTATGGCTTAACGGCGAGCTGGTAACAGACAATGTGATAATGGAGAACTACTGGGACAGAAGCATCCCGATTTTTGAAAAGGGAGCGGTAGAGCTTCAGGCACATGGTACCGATCTGAATTTCAGGGATATATATATTCGGGAGATAAAGTCTGCAGAATATGTCCTTACACCTGCGGAGAAGGAGGCAGGATTCGTTTCTCTCTTTAACGGACGTGACCTCAACGGCTGGGAAGGCAACAAAGTCTCTTACACGGTTGAGGATGGCATGATAGTTATAAAGCCGGGAGATGACAGCGGCGGAAACCTTTACAGTGCAAAGGAGTACTCCGATTTTATCTTCCGCTTTGAGTTTCAGCTCACCCCGGGGGCCAACAACGGACTTGGCATCCGGACCCCGATGGAGGGCGATGCCGCCTACGTGGGGATGGAACTGCAGATCCTGGACAATACCGCAGCTGTCTTTGCAGACCTGGAACCCTACCAGTACCACGGTTCAGTATACGGGGTCATTCCTGCAAGAAGAGGATTCCTCAGACCTGTGGGCGAATGGAACTATGAGGAGGTGACCGTCCGGGGAACACGGATAAAGGTAGTGCTGAACGGTGCCACTATTGTTGACGGTGACATTGCCGAAGCAACAGAGAAGGGAACAATCGACGGTAAGGAGCACCCCGGCCTGAGTAACAGCAAGGGACACATAGCGTTCCTTGGTCATGGGTCCGTCGTCAGGTTCCGGAACCTCAGGATCAGGGAACTTTAGGTTTTTTTTGGTCTTACAGAGAAGGCAGGTTATCACCGATTTATCAACACAGGTCAAATTGAGGGTGCCTTTTCTTTGAAGGAAGCATAAAAAGAGCCACTTTTGGCGGTCATATAAGTGAGGTGCAAAGCAGCCTCCTTAGAAATTTAACCGGGAGGACTGAACAAAAACAATAATGAAGATACTTATCTGTGAAGATAATCAACTGGCGCTGAGAGCCATGTCTGTAGTTCTTGAAAGAGAGGGGTTTGATCCCGTAACCGTAAGCGACGGACACAAGGCTATCGAGATGCTCCGGAAGACCGATTTCGATATTGTTATTGTTGATATTCACCTTCCATACCACAGTGGCCTGGAAGTTATACGGTTTCTCCGTACAGACCTGAAGAAACAAACGCCAGTTTTTATCGTTTCAGCCTTCAGTGATCCCCAGGTACAACGTCAGGCAGGGGAGATGAAGGTAA
This sequence comes from Bacteroidales bacterium, assembly GCA_041740815.1. Taxonomy (GTDB): domain Bacteria; phylum Bacteroidota; class Bacteroidia; order Bacteroidales; family VadinHA17; genus SR-FBR-E99. Next base: position 17,710 of record JBGSLG010000118.1, on the reverse strand, counting down.
GCGGTTATATAACAAAGCCATTTGACCCGGAAGATCTGATCAGCAAGATCAGGGCTGCAGTAACTCTTATATAAGGTATGCATCAGAGCAGGTTCAGAAAAGTACTCATCTCACTTGTCATCACGGTCCTGACCGGGGGCGCTCTCTTTTCCCAGACGATCACCAATCCAGAAGAGGAGTACTCACGGATAAGGTCACTGGCGCTTTCCGGAGACTATTCCGGTGCTGAACCTGCTGCCCGTGACCTCGTTAAACAGTTCCCGAATTACGGCGACGCAAGGGTGCTTCTTGGCAGAATACTTGCCTGGCAGGGACATTATGAAGAGGGTGCCGCCGTTATTGACACTCTTCTTATTACTGAACCTGAAAACAGCGATGCACTCGAAGCCTTGAAAGACATCAGACGGTGGTCACGCGACAGGTCGCAGCAAATCACTCCCCCGACAGATATCAGGGCAGGCTATATGTTCGATACATATTCGGAGCCCTATGACAGACTGTGGCAGGTCTTCACCCTGGGGGCCGGACATCGCTTTTCCTGGGGACAGGCCGTGGCTTCAGTGAATCTCGGGCACATCATAATCGGAGAACCTTCAAATCTGTCAGGAAATGATTATCAGTTTGCGGCAGAGGCATGGCCTGAACTGACAAAAAGGAACTACGCATATGTGGCATACGCCTACAGCCCGGGGACATGGTTCCCCCGCCACAGGGCCGCACTTGAACTGTGGCAGACACTCCCCAAAGGATGGGCAGTATCAGCCGGAGCCAACTATTACTACTTTGACCATAGCATATGGATAGGCACGGTATCGGTTGAAAAATACCTGAATAACTGGTGGTTCTCCGGCCGAAGCTATTTCTATTTTAAGGACATAGGCGTGACCACCTCATTCTTTGTTAATGCAAGAAGATATTTCGGTACAACCGATTACCTGCAGCTTACTCTCGGAGCCGGAACTGCTCCGGATGAACCTTATGACATTATCACTGATCTTGAAAGACAGAAGGCTGCCAGCTTCAGGCTGACATATTTTAACCAGATCAACTCTTACTGGTCAGTGAGGGTGGGTGCAGGATATTCATACGAGAATTATGCTGCTTCGGATTATCGCAGCAGGTTTGAGGGCAACGTATCTGTCATCAGAGGAATAGGGAAAGTAAGATGAAGATAATCTTTACCATATTGCTGGCTCTTGCCTTCCACAATTCACTAATACAGGCTATAAACCTGACCGGAGTCCCGGAAGCCGACTCACTTCACGTCACCATTTCTGAAGCGAACATGCCTGTTCTCTCTTCCTTCCCGTCTGAACTGACTGTTGACGGGCTCGTATCACTCTCACGAGGGAATTATGCAATTCAGATGGGCGCCTTCGACCGCCGTGCCAACGCTGTGGCATTGCAAAGGAGACTTGCTGAGATGCTTGAGATTCACGTTGAGGTGATTGAGGAGGGAAAGATGTTCAAGGTCTTCATTAACGGCGCACTGAGAGGGAGCGCCCCCTGCCTTTATATACCGGTATCATTCCCGGAACCTGAGAGGAGGTCAACACCTGCCGCCCGGGCAGAGGCTACACAGGACTCACCGGTCACCGGGGAGTCGGCTTCGGCCTTGCAGGAGAACCCGGATGAGGTTTCCCCGGATAACCCGGCTGCAGACCCGGCGACAGACATACCTGGCGCAGAACCGTCAGCTGCCGCTACAGAAGACCCGGTTGCTGCGGGAACGAATGAGCCGGCAGCTACCCTTGCTGCAGAGCCTGACTCTGCAATTGTCATGGCTGAAAATAAACCGGTCAGGCGTAATTTCACCAACCTCTTCTTCCTCAAGGGAGACAGCCCCTGGCTCTCGCGTTACGACTATTTCGGCAAATCAGTAGCACTGGTCAATGCCCTGATATTTACAATCATCGGATCCTTCATCACAATGATAATCCTCCTGGTCTTCATCCTCCTCAACAGGAACAGGATGGAGAAGGAGGCCCGGCTGAGGCAGTATCTTCTCGAACAGTACCAGTCGCTTATTATCGATTACCTCTTTGGAAATACAGCATCGGATGCTTTCAGAAAGATAGCCTCAGATGATTATCGCAGACAGGTGCTCATCGACCAGATGATTGACGTCAGCGTCAACCTCAAGGGCGATTCCGAGGCGAAGCTGACAAAGCTTTACATGGAACTGAATCTCGACGCGGACTCTCTGGCCAGGGCCAGGAGCAGTAAGTGGCACAAAAAGATCAAGGGCTTCAGGGAACTGGCCTTCATGGGTATCAGGGAGGGTAACGATGAGATGTACAAAGTGCTCAACTCCAGAAATGAGATCCTCAGGATGGAGGCACAGATAGCCCTGGTTCGTCTTAGCGACGATAATCACTTCGATTTCCTGTCGCAGATGAAGAGACCCTTCTCACTTTGGGAACAGATCACCCTTCACGACCTCATAATCCAGCATGAGATACCTGTACCGGATTTCCAGAAATGGCTTTCCTCATCCAACCCCACGGTTGTTATGTTCGCCCTCAGGATGATCAGGGAATTCAAGCAGAAAGAGGCTGAACCGGAGATCAGAAAAGCCCTTCTGCACCGCGACCAGCGGGTGAGCCAGCTGGCAGTGGAGGTGGCCGGCGACCTCGACCTGAGGAGTACGCTTGAGACAATGAAGCGCATGTATAAGTTCCAGGAATACAACAACTGCCTGGAGATAGTAAAATCAATGGGGAAGATGCCTGAACAGTCCATGCTGGGATTCCTGAAGCTTGTGCTTGACAAGGAAGACGACGTGCAGCTGCAGATAGAGGCAGTCAAGGCAATTGAGAACATGGGAGAGGTTGGGGTGCAGGCTCTTGTCAAGGTTATGAAATCGGAATATAAAAACTATAACATCATAGTCAGGCACGTGCTTGACCGCAGGATATACTGAATACAATGGGATTTATCTTTGCACATCTGATATTCTATCTGACCCTTGTCCTCTTCGGGTCATACCTGCTGCTTGGCATCCACTCGGCGCTTGCGCTCAGGAAATACCTGCGCAAAAACAGTTATGTCAACTACAACTCGCTTGTGCTCTCCCCCCTCAGTCCGCGCATCACAATCATTGCACCGGCATTCAATGAGAGCAAGACTATAATTGACAATATTCGAACCCTGCTCTCACTTTACTACAACAACTTCGAGGTCATAATTGTCAATGACGGATCTACTGACAATACCTTTGAAAAGATCAGGGAATCGTATGATCTGGTCAGGGTCAACTATTACTTTGACTACCGGATCCCCTGCGAAAGGATCAGAGGTGTTTACAAATCGAAAGACCCTGCATACAACCGCCTTACCGTCATCGACAAGAACAACGGGGGCAAGGCTGACTCACTCAACGCGGGAATCAATATCAGTCGCAGCAGTCTCATCGTGACAATTGATGCGGACTCAATTATTGAAGCCGACTCTATCCTTAAACTTGTCAAGCCTTTCCTTGAGGAGAAGGAGAAGAAGGTCATAGGTACCGGCGGTGTTATTCGTATTGTCAACTCATGCGATATCGAGCGCGGGCATATTCAGCAGATCAACCTGCCGAAGAAATTCCTGCCACGGCTCCAGGTTCTTGATTATACCCGTGCGTTCCTCCTCGGCCGCATGGCATGGAGCCACCTCGACGGGCTGATGCTAATCTCAGGAGCAATGGGAATGTTTGATCGCGAGACTGTCATAAAGGCCGGAGGATACAGCGTTAAGACAGTGGGAGAGGATATGGAGCTGGTACTTAGGATGAGACGCTACATGGCGGAACACAAGGAGAACTATGAGGTCACATACATCCCTGATCCTCTCTGCTGGACAGAGGTCCCATCAGATCTTAAGTCGATGCGCAAACAGAGAACAAGATGGACCAGGGGTCTGATCGAGTCACTCTGGTCGCACCGTCGGATGATGCTTAACAGCCATTACGGCCGCCTGGGCCTGCTCGGTTACCCTTACTGGCTCCTGTTTGAGTGGGCCGCCCCACTGATTGCCTTCCTTGGTATGATTTATACAGTTTATCTTACAATCACAGGCTCTCTGAACCTGCCTTTCTTCCTGCTGCTGTTCCTCTTCGTCTACAGCTTTGCCGTCAGTCTGACTACCTGGGCTGTGCTCTTCGAGGAGATTACATTCCATAAGTACCGCAGGAAAAGGGATGTACTAAGGCTTATTGGCACAGCCATGCTCGAGCCCTTCTTCTATCCGGTGCATACCTATTTTGCCGTTAGGGGCAACCTTGAAGCCATGCGCGGAAAGAAGGGATGGGGTAAGGCAGAGCGAAGCGGATTCCAGGGGAAGGGAAAGCCCAAAGGTCAGAAGGTCTGAAGGTCCATTAGTCTAAAGTCCATAAAGTCGGAAGTCTCAAGTCTTTGGGTCTGCACGACCGCAAGACCGCAAGACCGCAAGACCGCACGACCGCAAGACCGCAAGACCGCAAGACCGCAAGACCGCAAGACCGCAAGACCGCAAGACCGCAAGACCTTTTGTGATTAATCCACAAAATCGGGAATTAAAGCGAAGCCTTCTTCAATAACATGAAGCGAGGCTTTTTCTCTTTCAACCGTTGGGGGAACGATGAGCCACTTCGGCCAGCTGTACCTGTTGGTGGTGTTTGTTACCGTCCCGTTGTGATAAACTGAGACAGCTATCCCGTCAGAGGTGGATGTCTGGATCTCGAAGTTATAGCCCCCGTCATACGATACTGCCCCGTCATTGACCTTCATCTGGGTAGGGTCAAAGAAGTGCAGCATGGTCCATGGCAGCCTGATGCTGATCCTCTTTCCGTTCCATGCCACAGCTGCCCTGTTGCCTTCGCTGAATGCGGCGGCATGTTCGAGGGGCACCCTGCCGATATCGTGGTAGGTGAGCTCGAAGCCGTCATTGATCCACCTCATCACCTTCCATGGTGCGCCGTCAGTATTGGTGCTGCGGTACTTCTGCAGATCCGGGTCGGTGAGATTGAAACGTACCGTCAGCCCGTTCATGTCATATGCCTGTGTCACATGATGCAGGGCCGTATCATCATCGAGGCCGAAGGTGAGCAGGAACTCCGCCCTGTTGGTAACGGTTGCACCCCCGGGGAGAGTCGATTCGCCGGTGTTGCCCAGGTAGGTGTCAAATGCCACCATAAACTCATCGGAAGAAGAGAGGTCTGCAGCTGTGTTAATCTCAAGATAGAGAAATCCCTCATCATGCGTGGCCCTGACTGAACTGACAGTTCCTGAGGGTGAGTCAGTATTGAATGATACCAGCCCGGGAACGTTCTTCTGGTCAAAAGCCAGCAGGCCGAAGCACTGTTCGGGAGAGGTCTCGTTGTGCCAGAGCTGCCGGGTGGGGATAGCATCTGCACCGCCATTCAGTCCGTAGGCTTCGAGATAGAGCACGATCCAGGTGCGCTTGAACCACTCATCCATCCATGCGAACATGAATCCACCGGCACAGCCTGCGTCAAGCATGTTATTCATCATGCGCATGTTTTTTTCGCCCTGCTGAGTCTCTGAGTAACCGCCGTGGTGCATCTCGCTGTACGACTGATGCGCGCTGCCCCAGCTTGACGGCACACCGAACTCAGCAATCACAAGTGGCATGCTGCCGTAGTGCTCCTTCATCGCATGGAGGTATCCGAGATAACTGTTGGGCCCTTCACTGTCGCTGTAGCTCTGGTATGAAGGCTGCTGGCTGATGAAGTTCGGATAATAGGGATAGGCATGATAGCTGGCGAACATCCCCGGAGGGGTACCTGCACCGCTGATCTTTGTTATGTCTATTGAGGCCGCATCCTCATCCGTGTGGATCTCCGTCGGATGATCAAGAGGGTCAAGAGTGGGCCAGCTTGAAAAGCTGACCGGCCTGCTGACATTGTATTCCGACTCCTCAAACACTATCACCCTGTCAAGCATCTCTGCAACAAAGGCCTCCGCGGCGCTACCCCCGGTGATGCTGAAATGGGTACCGGTATAGGTGCTGACACCGGGATGGAATTTGTTTGTAGTGTCAACCTCCTGCGGCGCTACCTCCCGGCCAATAATGTATCCGGCAGTCCAGCGCGAGACATCAGTCTTGTAGATTCCGTATGACTTGCCATACCTGAAGGCTATATCGCCGTTGCCGTTGATGCAGTCGATCACCTCTGCAATCTCCGCACTGAAGGCTGGCCGACGGTTGATGAGATCATAAGCTGCCGGGTTGGATCCGTCTTCAATCTCCTCAAGCCAGATGCCCTGGAAGAGCAGCACAGGCTTATCGGGGTGCCGCTGATTGTACTCGGCCAGCTTCTCGTAAAATACCGGCGGATGCAGTGTGTAAACCCTGAGCGAGTTAAATCCTGCTTCACCCATACGACTGATCCACTTCTCATACATCTCAGGACTGATTGCATAGGCTATCTCACCGGGAAAGTAGCCTGGAGGTGATGAACCGAGGTTGACCCCTTTAAGGATCATCGGTTTATAGTCTCCGCCGAAATAACGGGCAATATGATCTCCGGACACCGTGAAAGGAATTGCCTGCCTGGGTGTGAGCACAAAATCCATGATTGTATCACTGGCAAGAACTATATCAGTGAGCCTGACGGGATAATAATCCGCTGCAGTAACCTCAGATATCACCGGGAAACGGAACGACGGCTCCGGGAGTGTTGTTACGGGTGGCATCATCACAGGCTCAAGGCCGCTGCCTGCCGCCAGTGAGGACCCGCCTGATGTCTTCACCAGCCTTCCGCTGTATGTTCTGCCTTTAAAGGTAAGGGCATAGATAAACAGCCCTGAACTCATGGGCGCGCTGTCCTGCCCGCAGCCGTCCCATACAATATTATAGCTTCCGGCAGCAACATCCTGAAAGACCAAGACCCTTACCTTTTCTCCCGCAAGGTTGTAGATGTTCATCATCACGTCGCCAGGGGTGTTGATAATAAATGGAATATTGACAGTGTTGTTGAACGGGTTGGGGTATGGTATGCCTGTCTGGAACTCTCCGGCCACATCGCTGTATAAGCCTGTGACCTTCAATGAATAACGCCCGTCGGTATTTGTCAGAACCTTGTATTCTTTCGTGTTGAGGAAAAATGATACGCTGGCGTTCATGATCAGGGCCCCATCCTCATCAGATACTGTGCCCGTGACAGTGATATCCTTTGCCAAGGCTACCTGTAGAAACGATACTACGCAGAAAATGAATATTATAAGCCGGCTGAAGTTCTTGTTACACCTGATCATTCCGCTAAAGACTTTTGTGCTGTTTTGCCTGATTATGCCCAAATGTAACAAAAAGCTTATTTAATTGATTAATTCTTTTTCCACAACTCTGTTACATTTGTCTTTTTGACCGGAATATTTTACATTTATACTCTGCTGCCAATTCTGGATTATGGAAAAATATATTCTCAAAGAGACTTCGAAAACGCCTTCGGTAAATTTTGATCCGGAGCAGGGCCTCTTTGAGCTGAAGGGCAAGTCGATCCCTGAAAACTCACCCGGGTTTTACGGGCCCCTGTTCGAGTATATCGAAGGCTACAGTTTGCGTCCGGCAGAACGCACCGTGCTGAATGTTAAGTTCGAGTTTTTCAACACCAGCTCCTCCAACAGGATACACTCCCTCTTCAAGAGGTTCGAGCGGATATATCTCCGCAACAGCGATGTACTCATCCGCTGGTACTGCGAGAACGGCGATGAGAACATGCGTGATGCCGGCAAGGATTTCAAGGCCATATTGCAGGTCCCGTTTGAAATAATTGAGGTGGAGGAGCTCTGATTTTTTCCTTTTGACACCTCGATAAGAAATTTTCTCTATTTTTAGCTTCTGAGAATTATTCCTGGATGGCTCTGAATTATATCTGGATCGCTTTTTTTCTGATAGGGTTTGTCTTTGCCCTGGCACAGCTCATTTTTAACGGTGACACCGAGATATTCAACAAAATGGTTGATTCGACCTTCTCGAGTGCCAAAACCGGCTTTGAGATCTCTCTCGGACTTACCGGTGTGCTCACCTTGTGGATGGGGTTGATGAAGGTAGGGGAGAAAGGCGGTGCGGTGACACTGCTCTCGAGGGCCATCGGTCCCCTCTTCAGAAAACTGTTTCCCAAACTGCCGGCGGAGAGCCCGGCCAACGGCTCGATGATGCTTAACGTCGCGGCCAACATGCTGGGGCTTGACAATGCTGCCACACCTATGGGACTCAAGGCCATGAAGGAGATGCAGGAACACAACCCCGACAAGGAGGTGGCATCTGACCCGATGATCATGTTCCTTGTTCTTAATGCATCCGGTCTCTGCCTTATTCCCGTAACAATCATGGTATACAGGGCACAGCTCGGGGCAGCCAACCCTGCCGACGTCTTCATACCGATACTTATTTCAACCTATGTGGCAACACTGGCAGGTCTCATAAGTGTTGCAATTGCGCAGAAGATTAACCTCTTTAACAGGGTGGTACTTGCATACCTGGGCGGACTTACGGCCATAATCGTAGGTATTGTCTGGTACTTCAGCACCCTGCCACAGGAGACGATTAATACGGTGTCAACCTTTGCAGCAAACTTTATCCTCTTTTCAATTATCATCTCGTTCATTGTGATGGCCATGGTGAAGAAAGTCAATGTTTATGAGACATTCATCGAGGGTGCAAAGGACGGTTTCAAGACCGCCATAACCATTATTCCTTACCTGGTGGCCATCCTGGTTGCCATAGGCATCTTCAGGGCCTCGGGGGCGCTGGATCTGCTCGTTGACGGCATCACGGCCGTGGTTGCATGGATGGGCATTGACACCTCATTCACGGAGGCTCTCCCCACCGCGCTTATGAAGCCCCTCAGTGGCAGCGGCTCTCGGGGCATGATGATCGATGCGATGACCATCCACGGTGCCGATTCGTTCGTGGGCCGCCTTGCATGCTGCCTCCAGGGCTCAACCGACACCACATTCTATGTGCTTGCCGTCTACTTCGGATCGGTTGGAATAAAAAACTCGAGGTATGCGGTCATATGCGGACTTACAGCCGATATAGTCGGGACTATAGCTGCAATATTCGTTGCATACCTCTTCTTCGCCTGACCTTGACAATTTTTTTCAGGGTCTCCGTGCAAGTTTCCCTTTCAGGTTGTATTTTTGCCGCACTTTATTTCAGGATTAACCAACTTTAACCTTTAACCTTTAACCTTTACCCTTTAACCTTTCTACTTTAACCTTTAACCTTTCTACTTTAACCTTTCTACTTTAACCTTTAACCTATCCTGTATGGGACGCGCATTTGAATATCGCAGAGCCTCCAAGGAGGCAAGATGGGACAAGATGTCAAAACTTTTCCCCAAGCTGGCAAAAGCAATAACGATGGCTGCAAAAGAGGGTGGAACTGACCCCGAGATGAACGCCCGCCTTCGTACTGCCATAATGAACGCCAAGGTTCAGAACATGCCCAAGGACAACATCAAGGCTGCCATCGAACGCGCATCAGGAAAAGATACTGCAAATTATACCGAGGTAATATACGAGGGCAAAGCTCCTCACGGGGTGCTGATAATGGCGGAAGCTGCCACTGACAATAACACCCGCACCGTTGCCAATGTCAAAGCTGTTCTCAGCAAGAACGGCGGCACCCTGGTTCCGACCGGATCACTGGAGTTCATGTTCTCACGCAAAGCTGTCTTTGAACTGGATGCCCCGGAGAATATCTCGTGCGATGACCTGGAACTGGAGCTGATTGAAGCCGGGCTGGAATCTATTGAGGTGTATGATGACACCTGGTATGTCTACGGAGACTACACAAACTTCGGTTCATTATCAAAGGCACTGGAAGAGAAGGAGATAGAAATTAAGAAAGGCTCCCTTGAGCGTATCGCGCTCAATCCGGTCAACATCACCGAGGAGCAGATGGCCGATGTCGAGAAAATCATTGACCGTCTCGAGGATGATGATGACATACAGGCCGTCTTCACAAATATTGCCTAGTGCTTTGATGATATAAGTCCACAGTCTTCAGCCTTCAGTCTCCAGTCTTCAGTAAATTAAGAACTTACATGCACTATGGATTGGTTTTGACTGGCGATTGCCGACTGAGGACTGCCAACTTTATTGCTGCAGTCTTTTCCTCAGCTCCCGGAAATTCGGGATAATACTGCCAAGCAGGGCATAATACTCCTTGCTGTGGTTGTGGTGCACCAGGTGGCAGAGCTCGTGGATGATGACATAATCGATCAGCTCCGGATCCTTCTTTACCAGTTCACTGTTAAGCCAAATAGCTCCGTTTGAGTGACAGGTGCCCCACCGGCGCTTCATCCGGCGGACACTTACCGTTCCCGGTGCCGGAAGCAGCGCGGCATGAAGTGCGGCCAGCACAGAGGCACGCGCTGCGAAGAGGGCTTTTGCCTGATTCTGATACCACCTCTCAGCAACAGCTGTGATCTTCAACGGTGACCTTTCGCCTGCCGCAGTTATATGGAGTACATTATCAACGAGCCTTGCAGTATTTCTGGCTCCCTCAGAGACCTTCACGGTCAGCTGTCTGCCAAGGAAGGGGATCACACTGCCGTCATCAATCAGCGGATGGTCGCCGACAGGTTTTACATCCTTCAGCCTCTCCATCTGCCTTTCAATCCAGGCCGTCTTATGCCGTACGAACTGCATAAGAACATAGACCGGCACATACCACGGAGCCCTCACGAGCAGGGTGCCCCCGGGCTTTACATACAGTGCCACCGTCCGCCTCGAAGACCTGACAATGTCAAGCTCCACCTCCCCGGATGCAATGGTGACGGTCTTTTTCTTCATTCGAAATTGATCAGGCTGCTTCTGCTCCTATGGTGATTCTCTTTTCTTCATGCGAAAAGGATCAGCTAATTCTGCTCCTTCGGGTCTTTCTGCAGTCTTGCAGGAGTGTTGGCAACATCATAGCCGGTAAGGAATCCTGCCTGCGACACCTTCAGCAGCTTGTCGAAATCAATGAATTCAAAGTCGTCCGACGTCTTGTGGTAATCGCGGTGCAGCCCGGTGAAGAAGAAGAGCACAGGGATGCCTTTGCGGTAGAACGGGTAGTGATCTGATCCGGAGAAGTGCGTCCCCTTGCCCTCGTCAATCATATGGACGCCGGACTCCCTGCATGCCTGTGTTGCCAGCGACACCAGCTGCTGGCAGTCGGCGCCTGAGATCACCTTTATGGTGTCAGGGCCGGTAATATCATACTGACCGTTCAATGAGGCCCCGGTGTCAGTGTCGCGCCTTGATCTGCCTATCATATCGAAGTTGATGGTGGCAACAGTCTTTTCGAGAGGGAACAGTGGATGATCGGTATAATAGGTCGCGCCATGCAGTCCCTCTTCCTCGCCGGTGGTCCAAAAGAAGATTGTGCTTCTTGCCGGTTTTTTCTGAAGGGCTGCAAAGGCTGATGCAATATTGAGCAGCCCCACGCTTCCTGAGGCGTTGTCATTGGCGCCGTTGTAAATGTTGCCGGCTGCGTCTTTCCCTACGTGGTCATAATGGGCGGTAAACATAACGGCCTCATCCTTAAGCAGGGGATCTGATCCTTCAATGTAACCTATTATATTTGAGCTGATTACTGTATCCTTTACAACATTGATCCTCACGTCGGCCCTCACCCCTGGGACAATGAATGATGCCGGTTTCCTCGACGTGGCAATGCTGTCCTGCAGCTGTTTCAGCGTCAGACCGGACCCTTTCAGAATCATGTCTGCAGTCTCAATTGAGATGGAATAGGCGTTCAGGTTGAAGCTGAACATCTGTTTTTTAAAGAGCGGGACAAGGTGATAGGAGGATCCCATCGAAAGGAGGTCCGTGGAGATGTCCGTGCCCAGTGCCGGGTCAGCAACAAAAAAGACAGCCTTTGCCTTCTGAAGCATGATCATAGGAAGCTTCCGTACTTCAATCATTTCGCTGACGCTCGTTGCGGAAGCCGGTAATCCAGTACCGCGGAGGTCAGGACTCCTTGTCATGATAATCACTATCCTGTCGTTTATGGTAATACCGGCAAAGTCGTTGTATTTGTCTTCGCTGTTAGCGTAACCGTAACCACCGAAGACTATCTCTCCTGTGAAGGTTACAGTGTCTCCAGGGGGCATGAGTGGCATCACCTCAGCTCTGCCGAGTATGTTGCCCAGTGAATCCTTCATGGTGAAGACCGATTCTCCCGCTACTGGTGTGACTCTAAGGTACTCCAGCGGCTGCAAGAGATCAGTCTGACCGGGAAGGGGTCTGACGCCCATCTTCAGTGCTTCGGCCCTGATATATTCTGCCGCTGCCTGGTTCCCGTCACTGCCAGTCCTTCTTCCTTCCAGGTTATCTGAGGAGAGGTATTTCATATGTTCCACGGAGGTCTCCCTGGTGATCACCTTAAGGGCCTTATCCTGTGAATATGAAGGGATAGCCGCCATAAGAGCGGCTGCTACAATTATTACATGTTTAAAGTTCATTCGTACAATCAGCGTATAGGAAAACGCAAAGTTACAAAATAGTTTATTCGGGTATCACTGTCAGAACCACTATTTCAGGTGGCATGAACAGCCTGACTGCCATACCCATTGTACCGAGGCCTGTGGTCACAAACAGCTGGCTGCCGTCGAATTGGTATGTACCTCTCCATCTCTCGTGAAACTGTTCAGCCGGTGAGCGCCGGCTGCCGGGAGTTCCCGCCTGAAGGCCGTGGGTGTGGCCTGACAGGGTGAGGTCCGGCATTCGGCCGTTTACCGCGGTCAGAAGCCACCCGGCCGGATCATGCAGCAGCATGACGGTGAACAGGCTGTCAGGAATCTGTCCGAGTACCTTTTCAAAGTTGCCGTATCTCATCTCCAGACGGTGCCCGTGTGTAACTACACCTGCCACGGCGATCTCCGTGCCGTTGAAGCTTGTGATCACAACCGTGTCAGAGAGCAACTGATATCCTGATTCCGTTATCTTCTTTTCAAGTATTGCCTTGCATTGTGCTCCGTAACTCTCGTCATAATCGGGGTGGTAGGTTCCGTCGTCATGGTTACCGACCACTGCAAAAGCACCGCTCTTTGCAAAGGCTTTACGGAGTATGGTGTCACACTCCCCGAACTCATGCCACCCGTATGTGATGAAATCTCCGGTGTTGACAAGGAGGTCCGGCTGCTCCCTGCTTATCATTGTCATGACTTTCTCAAGCCTGTCATAATGGCCATGCCATGATGAGAGGTGCAGGTCTGACACGAGCAAGATCTTCATGCCGCTCAGGGCGGGGTCCAGTCGCGTGACAGCCACCTCCTCCCTGATGATCTTCACATCAAACCTCTGCCTGAAATAGCCATCGGCAAAGAGGAGAACAATCAGCATGAAGACTGTGATGTTGATCAGCCCTGCCGCCCTCATCCTTCGGTTCATGAGACGTTGCGGAAGCCAGGTAAGGAGGATCATTGCCATGTAGGCGGAGCCGGCAGTGAAGATCATGGCGGCAACTGCCCCCAGAACAATGCGGATGAAGGCATTGGCAGGATCGGCAAACTCACCACGGTATGCAAGTACCCATATGGAAAGGAAGAGAAGGAGCAAACTTACTGATGCCTTGACCGCAATGACAACAATCCTGAGAATTCTGGTCCTCCCCTTCAGGTCAGTGATGATGGCGTACCACAGCCACACGTCGAACAGCAGCAGTATAAGGAAGAATATCATCCGCTAGATTTTCAACAAAAATAGTATTATTGAAGTTAAAAGACACCATTATCTTTTTTTAAGTTAATTTTACCTCATGGTGAAGGTTGAGCTTGTAAATGCGGGGGTGGACCCCCTGAAGGTTTCATATGTTGTAATAGCAGCGAGGCATGACGGCGGATGGCTCTTTGTAAGGCACCGCAGGAGGGGAGGATATGAGCTCCCGGCAGGCCACCCCGATCCCGGAGAGGATACCGTTGAGGCGGCAGTGAGGGAGCTGACGGAGGAGACGGGAGCCTTGGATTTTACAATGGAACCGGTTACTTACTATTCTGTCGACAGCGGCTCCGGTAAGCAGTACGGAAGGCTGTTCCTTGCCGAGGTTGAGACACGTGGTGCTATCATTGACACGGCCGAGATAGAGAGGGTGAAGGTCTTCAGGCGACTGCCGCGCGACCTATCACTGCCGGAGGTGATGACAGTACTCTTCAAGGTAGCACAGCAACGGGTGGTCTGAGTCCGTAAAGTCCTAAAGTCAAAAGTCTGATGGTCTTGCAGTCCTGCGGTCCTGCAGTCATGCGGTCATGCAGTCTAAAACCCTGACTATCAATTCTTAATTCTTAATTCTTAATTCTCACTACTGCCTACTGCCTATTTCATATATAATCAATGCTGACCAGCTTCAGCCACTTGTCCTCGAGTATCCGGGCTATGCGCTTGACCACCGTACGCCGTATCTCCAGGTCAACGGGGAGCGTCGGATCCTGATGAGCCACGTTGATGCGTGTCCCGACGATGAAGTTGATCTCATCGCTTTCCATGATAAGTTTAACAATCTTGTCTGCCGGCCCCTTGCCAAGCTTAACGCTGTTTTTGTACGCCTTGACAAGCTCATTGACCTTCTGGAGGGTGAGTATGCCCTCGGTCACAAGATCAACACCTTCCATGAAGCTCTCGGGGGGCAGATCAGGATCTTCGAATATCAGTTCATCAACAATCTTACGGTTGAGTTCACGGGCCACGATGTCGGCTGTTGTGCCTCCGCAGAGGATAACCTTCCCGTTATAATCGTTGACCCTGGCTGCCAGCACCTTATCCTTCTCTTCGTCATAGGGCGGCCCGGAGCAGATTAACAGCTTCCGTGGCTCCCTGAAGTAGAGAATGGCGCACGATATGTCATCTTTGGCTTCGTAGTTGTCATATTTATAGGCCATTGTCACCACCTTTCCTGCCAGAACTGAAGCTGAGATCGATGGGTCGCTGGTCACCAGGGAGACGATGTATTGCTGAACATTGTCGCGCTCCCAGCCGAGAGGCCAGGCGCTGCTTCCCATGCCGCTCTGGGCCACGCCGTCAGAGAGCAGGATGATACGGTCTTCTTTGGTGGGATAGAAGTTGCATTTACGCAGTCGCTTGCCGGCATTGCGTCCCTTGTCAAGGATCACGTCTTTCCAGTCCGGCTCGAAGGGCTGGTTTCCCCTGAGTATGATGCATCGGGGGTTGTCATACTCGAGTATGTTGGCCCGGCCGTCGCTCTCAATATCCACTATTGAAAAGGTGGCATAACTGATCTTCCTCTCGGAGCAGACGGGAAGAGTGTTCATGATGATCTCTGCAATCCGGTCGGGCTCCTTGTGCTCACGGGTGAAGTTTAACGCCATGGTGGAGGTGAGGGTGGCAAGTATATTTGCCTTGACGCCGTGTCCCATGCCGTCGGAGAGGACGGTGATGATGCGGTTCTCCTCACGCACGTTCTCCGAGAGGAAGACGTCACCGCAGATACGCTCACCGTGATGGTTGCGCTGCTGGCTGTTGACCTCGATGAAGAACTCCCTCTCCATAACTGCCGCCTGACTACTTTCCGGGTTCATTCTTTTTCTGGCGGAACGATTCAACAATGGAGTTAAGCATCTTCTCCGTGTCAGAGGCTCCCTCACCAAGCAGGAAGCCTATCTTCTGCACCATCTCCAGGTTCTTGTCGATGACATCGGAGACCCGTGTGATCACCTCCTCACGCTGCACCTCGGGCGAGAAGAGATCGCGGATAACGGCTCCTGCTATCCTGTTCTGCCTGATGGGGAAGATGGAGACGTTGAACATACGGTCCTCGACCTGTACGTCGCGACTGATTACCGACTCGTTTTCACGAAGCACGAATGAGAAGATGTTGTACACGTTGAATGGCAGCAGGGTCTTCAGATCGGCACCACGCAATCCCGGAATGATCTCAGCAATAGCCTTGGCATCTTCGCCGATGATCTCAAGGAACTGTTCGTTCGACTGAAGTATCTTCAGCTCGTTGTCAACTATCACCACCCCGTTCGGCAGCTTGTTGAGCATGCTGTTCATGGTATCCGAGGCGTCCTGTGCGGCATCCTTCTCCCTCATGGCCTGCTCCTCCGAATCTTTCAGGGCCTTTTTTGTATCGGAGAGCTTCTTGTTGGTCTGGCGAAGGGTCTCGATATACTCCTGCTTGTTGCGGAGATTGTAGGTGTGGCACATCTCCGGCACTGCCAGTCCCTTTGCAACTGTGGATGCAAACTCACGGCATGATCCGTAGCCGCATGCATTGCAGTTCAGCTCCTCTGTGCGTCTCTCTTTGCCTATTATCTTCATGACCTCGTTGATGGCCTCCTGTGTGGGTTCAGGTATCCGCTGGTCATTGGCTATGAACGTGCGGGCCAGGTCAAGCGATGACCACCGGTCGAGATCCTTCTGCCACTGACGGCTGTCGAGCGCTTCAACACGCTTCTCAGCGTACTGTTTGACAAGTGAACGCCTTCTGAACCGCTCATCGTGACGGATCATACCGGGGCCGAGCATGCACCCCGGGCAGAAGAAGAGGTTGAAGTGGTGCCTGATTGTATCTATATGGTGGTCGAAGTCGTTAACGGCCTCCTTTACATCCTCGGCGCCGGAGGCGGTGATTACCTGGCTCGATACCAGGTCACGCTTGATGCCGGCAGCCTGCAGTATGCCTGCAGGGTAGGGGTATAGCGCTCCCCAGTTGCCAAATGGCGGGTCGAATTCGGCCATCTTTACGGCCTTTTCCTGTATCCCATCTTCATCGAAGAGCTGGCGGATCTCAATAAATGTAAGCACTGCCTCAACGAGATTCCTCTCCTTGTAGAGGGTGGCCTCGGCCTTGATGTCAATGCACGGTCCTATGAAGACGTTGGCGACATCCTCACCGTAGAGATCGCGGGTGACCATGGCCGTGGCCACCATGGGGGATACCAGCGGTGCCAGGTTGGGCACGAGATTGGGATGGTACTTCTCAACCATCTCCACTATGGCCGGACAGTTGGCAGTGATGTAGTACTTGCCGCTCGACTCCTCGAACAGCTTTTTGTAGGCATATGCAACAAGATCAACCCCGAAAGAGACCTCATGAACATAGGTGAAGCCAAGCTTTCTGATCATACCCACAAACTTGCGGTAGTCGGTGATGTCATCAAACTCCGATGCAATGCTCGGGGCAATGAGCGCTGCGGTCTTGCGGCCCGACCCGAGCAGATCCCTGACCTGCCTCCTCGAATCCCTGAACTCAATCGCCTTAGGCGAGCACGAGAGGAAACAGAGCCCGCAGCCAATACACCTGTCGGCAATTATCACCGGGTGCTGCCTCTCGGGCTTGACCTCGATGGCATTCACCGGGCATGCCCTCACACATGAATAAGAGTTGCGGCACTTATCCTCATTTATGTAAATTACCTGGTCGGGTATTTTCATGATCATTGCATTTAGTTATGCTGCCGGCCTATAGCAGCTCCGTCTCGAGGATCTTTTCTATGTCCTGCACACCTATCTGTGCAAACATCTTTCCGTTGATAATTATGAATGGCCCTTCGCTGCAGCGGTCCATACACCGCGCACCCCGGAGCACCACCTTGTCATCGAGGTGGTTCTTCCTTAGATATTCCCTCAGAACCTGTACTACCTCCCTGTTACCTCTTGAGAAACAGGAGCTTCCAAGGCAAATCTCAATTTCGTATGATTGTCCCAACTCTCCTCTTTTATTTCATATCCACTCAAAAGTACAACAAATTTCATTTACCCGGGATAAGCAACAT
>JBGSLG010000117.1:0-5077 GCA_041740815.1 Bacteroidales bacterium | reverse complement strand
GCCATGCTGACCTACCTCCGCCGCAACCTGCTTGGCCTGCGCAAGAGCCTGTTCCACGAACGTGAGATACTCATCAAGATCAGCCGCAACGACTGCGAGTGGGTGACGGAGAAGGCCTCGGTGCACTACCGCGATATCTTTGACCACCTGTCAAATTTTCTTGAGATGACGGAGAGCCACCGCGATAATGTAACAAGCCTGATGGAACTCTATGCCTCGATGCTGAATAACCAGATGGCTCGCGACTCAAACCAGACCAACGCCACTGTAAGAAGGCTGACACTGATAACAACCATCTTCATGCCTCTGACCCTGTTGGCCGGAATCTTCGGAATGAGCGAATGGACGGTGATGACCGGCGGTGAATCCAACATCCGGCACTCTTACCCGCTCTTTGCAGCCATAATGGTTGTCATCGGACTGGCCAATTTCCTGCTTATCAGGTGGCTGGAACGCAGGGACTGGAAGAAATTTACGTAAAATACTGCTGCTAACCGGCGAATCCAGACTTATTCATTATCTCCTGAACCATCTTCGTGGTGGTCCGGAAGTCAATCTTTCCCGTGCTCATCATCGGCAATTCGCTTATAACAACAAACTCCCTGGGAAGAGCTATGCTAGGCAGCTCATTCATCATCTTCCTGAGTATTTCAGTCTTATGAACCTCTGCAGATACCGAGGCCACAATGTATGACCCCTTCTTTTCGTCAGGGATCTCAACCACGCAGCATGACACACCTTCTGGGAGCAACTTCTCCAGAACATTTTCAACCTTGACGAGGGAGATCATCTCCCCTCCCACCTTGGCAAATCTCTTGAAACGGCCGGCGTGCCACAGATAGCCATCCTCATCGAAATAACCCATGTCACCGGTATTGTACCAGCCATCAATAAGAACCTCCGATGTAAGCACATTATCTTCATAGTACCCCTTCATTACCATGTCGCCCTTAACCAGTATTTTACCAACCTCGCGGGTTTTGCAAAGCTCACCTGTCTCCAAATGCTCAATCCTGACCTCAACACCCGGAATAACCTTGCCGGTACTGCCCGGTCTGTTGAACTCCAGAGAGTTAACAGATATTACAGGTGATGTCTCCGTGGCTCCGTAGCCCTCCAATAAAGTGACACCGTGCTTCTTCATGAAACCGTCTCTCAGCGTATCAGGACACTTGTCAGCCCCCGCAACCATCAGCCTTAGTGTCTTAAAGTCACCGGGCTCGGATTTACTGAGGTAACCCCAGAAGAAACTCGGAGTGCCAACCATAATTGTCGGTTTTTCCTCGCGGGCAATCTTGCTGATTGTCTGAAAATCAAGGGGATTAGCGTATGATACCATAGTCATGCCGTGGTAGAAGGCCACCCATAGATTTACAGTCAGTCCGAAGATATGATAGAAAACAAGGTTGGCCAGCAGGACATCCGATTCGGATATATGCACGTAATTGCTGAAATTTTCAATATTGGAGGCTATATTCTTATGAGTCAGCTGAACTGCCTTCGGATCCTTCTCACTCCCGCTGGTAAACAGTATCGCAGCTGTGTCATTCTCATTGCCTCCATGAATTGAGTTCAGGATCATGCCGACGGGCAGTTTCGTCATCAGGGCAGCCTTTAGCTTGTCGCCCGTTGATACACTCGCCATAATATCCTCGATAAGTACCATGCCCTCTATCAGTGGACAGTTGATCTTTTCAAGCAGGGCTTTTGAGGTGATTATGGTTTTGAATTTGCACTTTTTCTGTGCATACCTGGCATTGGCTTCGGCACCCGTTGAATAGTTGATCAAAACGGGTATCCTTCCGCTCATCAGCGCTCCTACGTTGGCCAGCGCAGCACCGGCTGAGGTGGGGATCATTATTCCAATGAAGCCCCTGTCATATTTCTTAAACTTGGAGCTCAGTATGAGGGCCCCGATAAGCGCCCTGGAGTAGGTAACACTCTTTCCGGTAGTCTTGTCAATCACTGCCAGTTTCGCGGCATGCTTCTTTGCGGTACGTACAAATTGCTGATGGAGTAACATGGTCACAGGTATTAATTATACAATCTTTTATCGAACTCAAGTGGCCGAAGATAATTAATTCTGCTTAAAAGCAAATCTATTTTTAAACATCGGTCGAAATATTTTCGAATTTATCATCCATTATATGTCATTGTCTATATGTGTTTTAAAAATAGCAATTATATGTCCATGGAAATTTTAAAAGTAGCCGTTCGAAAAAAGGCAGCTTCAATAATATTGCCCTGAATGCATCCACACTCTTCTGCCGGGCCCATGCTGATCCATCAGAAATGGAAATGCCTGATTTTCTTTGTAATTTTACATAAGACCCGAACCCGATAAACAGTCGTCATGCGTAGTTATATACTCGGCATTGTCTGTATCCTCCTGGCTGCCTCAGCCGGAGCACAGGATCTGATGAAGAGCCCTTCCACAAGTCCCTACACATACTTCTATTCCATAAGCAACAGCGAGGCATTAAAGATAGCCCGCAAGGGCAGGATGGATCAGGATAACAGTCTCTTCTACAGCAAAGTTGACTCATTCCCCACCGGTTCGGACCATGAAAGCAAACTGGCACCGGGACACTATCTTAAATCATATATTGACAGAGACAGGGTCGACCTGGAATATATATGCATACCAAATATCCATCTCACTGTCGTTGACAACCAGACTGACCTGATTCTCCAGGTCAGGGATTTATCGGGAACATTGTTGACCGGTGCGGCGCTGGCCATTAACACCAGGCAGATACCCTTTGATGAAAAAACCGGCTCTTACCGTCTGAGGAAAGCCAATTGCCAGGGTATCATCTCGGTCACCCATGACGGAATTACCAGTCTGATCAGGCTTGAGAGAGGCGTTAATAACCCTGCCGCTAAAAGAGTCTCGCGCAAGATCGCCTACGGTACCCCGGTCAAATACGTCTGGGTACCCGTCAGGACTGCAGTCATGCTGCCCGTAGATGCCGTGATCTCAGCATTCAGGGGATATGGATTCCATACTGCAAGAAGCCTCTGGGGGTGGATAACCCGGAGCCTCGACCCTGAAAGACCTTCAACAGGATATATCGTTTTCAATAAGCCCAGATATAATCCAGGCGACACTGTAATGCTGAAAGCATTCATTCTTCAAGGCAAAAACCACAGGCCATTCACCAGGGAGGTCGATATCAGAATAATCAAAAGCGACCCCTATGCAGCAGTTAAAATTGGGACTGTTGCTCCATACACACCGGGTGGATACAGCTTCAGTTTCGTACCTGCCGATACACTTGGCCTGAGGCTCGATAAGGCCTACCAGGTTACTATAACTCCGGCCGGAAGACACAGAACCATAGAATCAGGCAGTTTCCGGTACGAATACTATGACCTGAAGGGAATGAAACTTAACATGAGGCTGCCGGAGCAGGTGCACTATAGCGGGAAGCCATTTCTGGTTGCCCTGCAGGCTGTCAACGAGAATGACATGGTTCTTCCTGATGCCCGTGTCACTGTGTCGATACTACGTGACCAGGTTAATGATGTTTTCTCCGGGCACACTGTCATCATGGACACACTGGCAGTATTGCGCGACAATCTGCACGCCTCAGGGGAGACCTTCATCGAGATCCCTGATTCGGTTTTCCCACAGGCCAATCTCGATTATAATATCGTCGCCATGGCAAACACCTCTGACAATGAGACAGCCTCCGCACGGGAGACCGTCTCTTTCGTACGAAAGAAAGAGGAATTTGAATTCGACATAAAGGGAGACACCCTGACCTTCAGCCTGACGATTGACGGAACGGACGCTGAAAGGCAGGGGACTGTCGTGACCGAAGATGCCTTTGGCAATAAGTCTGCTCCGGTTTCTGTTTCTTTCCCGGTATTGATGAGGGTTGATCCGTTTGTTTCAGCCTATACGCTTAGCAGCGGGAACACAAACAGGATCATAAAATCAGATGAGATATCACCGGGCATAAAGTGCACCATGTCAGTACAGAACGATACGGTATTAATCCTCGCGGGGAGCTCAACGGGTGTGAATTTCGTCTACTTCATCTACAGGCTTAACAGGGAAGTGCAGAGAGGCGTGACTGACAGTCTCAGCTTCAGGCAGAAGGCCACAGGGGATAAGGAGTGGTACCTCTCGCTCAGCTACCTCTGGGGCGGCAGGATGAACAACTCGATGTACCGGGCAGGCATTCAAAAGGATAAGCTAAACATTGCAGTTGAACAACCATCCGTAATTATCCCCGGGAACAGTGCCGGCATAACACTGCGGGTAACTGACTATGAAGGAACGCCCGTTGCCGGAGCAGATCTGACAGCCTTCTCGCTGACGGGCAAGTTCGACTATGAACTGCCACGGCTCCCATCACTGGCCCCGGCAGCAAGGCAGAAGGAGCAAATTAACAGGTTCACTGCGTCCACAGCCACCGACCCGGACCTCTGGTACCGGTTCAGATTTGATGAATGGGAGAAGAAAGCCGGCCTTGATACTATCGAATACTTCAGATTCAGGTACCATCCCCGGGAGGTTTATACTGTATCCTCTGATATGGGTGACGGAATTACACAGTTCGCCCCCTTCATCTTCAGGGAAGGCGTGCCGGTAAAGATCAATCACATTTATGTTGATAACAAACCACTCTACATCGATTTTGCCTCTGAGAACCAGCCTTACTCGTTCAGGGTCGACACCGGATATCATCTGATTAGGATCCGGACGCCACGCAACTTTTACGAGATAGACAGACTCAGGTTTGCACCTGGAAAGAAACTGATTCTTTCAATCAGCGATAAGGATGACCCGTCGGATTATTCCAGGGCAGAGGCAAAGCCCAAACTGACAAAGGATGAGGCAGGGCGACTGAGTAAATTTATCCTGCCCTACCGGTCGGCATTCAATAACAGAGTTGCATATCTGGCCCAGCAGGGAAACTACTTCCTGATGAGCAATGTCCAGCGCCAGTTATCTGATCCTTACCAGAACAGTCCCGGGTACGGCTACGAAACCATTGGTCCGGTTATGCCGGGGAAAGCGCGGTTCTTTTCGGGAGGACTGTTTGAAACTTCCTTTGATTTTGAA
>JBGSLG010000116.1:0-12708 GCA_041740815.1 Bacteroidales bacterium | reverse complement strand
TTCATGACAGCGTGGAGGTCGGCGGATTCCATCCGAAATTCTTCAGCCAGAACCCACCGGCAGCTCATCTTGAGCAATGGGTCTCACGGCAGGCGCTCTTCAACCTCGAGCTGGTCAGGCATCTGCCGCACCTCGAATGGGAGGAGGCTGTGGTGAAGAGGATCAAAAAGCATAAGGGTGATTCCACGGACTATGAGGTAACGTTCAGGTTCAGGAATGCCGGGGAGCTGCCCACGGCACTGAGCCAGGCTCATCTTGTCAAGATTGTCAGGCCTGATGAGGTCCGCATAACAATTGAGGCAGAGAAGGGGGAAAAGCCCCTGTACCGGATACTTGACCCTGTTCCCGCAGAGCGAAGACGTGATGGCATGATGATGTCAGACGATGAAGAGAGGGCTCCTGCCTACATCTCAAGACCGGTAGGCGTCACTCCCGGCGGCAAGACCGGCGAGGCACTTTTCAGGATAAGGGTCTTTGATAACGCTGAGCTGCGCGGCAAGGCCGAAGTAATTACCACGCGGGCAGGCATACTTGAACTAAAGGAGTTTACCGTAGGCAGTCTCTGAGAGCAGAGGCTATATCCGCAAATTTGAATTCGAACCCCAAATCAGAAAGGCGTTTGGAGGATATCCTGCTGCCTCCGGTCAGCACCACAGACATCTCTCCCATGGTGGCCTTCAGCAGCCATGCCGGCACATGCGGCAGGAACACCGGCAGCCGCTTCTGCCTTGCCACCTCGCGCATGAGCATGTCATGAGTGATGTGGTCAGGAGCTGCGGCGTTGAACGGTCCGGCCATGGCGATGTCAGAGACAGCACTGAGATAGATTCGGCAGAGGTCGTCAATATGTATCCATGGGAAATACTGGCTCCCCGGACCAAACCTTACAACCAGTCCTGCAGTTGTCGGGAAAGTCATCTTTGACAGCGCCGATCCACTTGATGCAAGCACCACGGCGGTTCTTACCTTCACCACCCGGATCCCGGCTGCCGCAAACGGGTCTGCGGCAGCCTCCCACAGCCGGCATGTCTCGCCCAGGAAGTCATCCGCGGGCGGATCACTTTCCGAATATATGTTTTGAGTTGTCTGCGACCCGTAAAAATTCACGCCCGAGGCGGTGATGAACGCTGAAGGTCTTATACCCCGGCCGGCAGAGACGCTAAAGAGCAGGCCGGCCGTCTCCGTCCGGCTGCTGATGATCTCGCGTTTTCTGGTTTTGCTCCACAGCTTGCCGCCAATGTTTGCTCCGGCAAGGTGAATTATTGCGTCACCTTCCTCTATCGCCTCAGGGTCACAGTACCCGTTCTGCGGATCCCACCGGTACGATTTGTATTTCCCTCCCGGCCTGACTGTACGGGTGAGGTGCACCACCTCAAATCCCTCAGCGGAAAGCAGTTCACTCAGGTGTGACCCTATCAGTCCTGTCCCTCCGGTTATGACCACTCTCTTCATTTTTCGCTCAGCAGCTCAATTATTTCAATGGCATCGGTTATGCACTTTTCACAAACCTTTTCGGTGAGTCCCTTCCGGGCAATGTTACTTTTTCCTTCGGTGGTGCTGAGGTCCTCTCCCAGCAGTTCCGAGCATAGATCGCTTCCGTTTCTGGCAACGAACATCCTGTTGAACTCTCTCACTTTAACATATACCCTGGCTTTGTGCTCCTCCACGGACAGACCCTCTTTACCATATGCCATGCCGAACCAGATATATGCGCCTGTCACCGCCCCGCATGTCTTCTGCATCCTCCCCATACCGCCACCGAAAGCTGCCGCTGTCATAGACACATCTGCACTCTCACCGGCAAAGGCCATCAGCACCGACTGCGAGCAGTTGTATCCGGTGCGGAAATGGCTGATTGCCTTCCCTTTTGTATTCATTAGCTTTTTTCTCAAAATTATTAAAAAATTGAAGCGGAGCAGGATTACCTTTTTGATATGATTTTGAAATGTTCTACTTTTACCGCCTGCTTTTAAAATTTCTAAACAGCACAAGTTAAAATGGTAAACCAGAAGAAAATCAAAGGAGTGATCGGTATCCTGACTGGCGGAGGTGATGTCCCGGGGCTTAACCCCGCAATCAGGGCAGTGACCATCAGGGCAAACAGGGAAGGATACAAGGTGATAGGTCTCCGCAGGGGATGGGGAGGGATCATTGAGATTATAAGAGACCCCAAGGCAGACAACAGCAACTGTTTCCGTATACTTACAGATGACATCGTCAACAAGTCAGGAAGAACCGGGGGAACATTCCTTCATACATCACGTACGAGGCCGAGCCATGTGGCTAAAAATATGGTACCCGAACATCTGCAGAATACATATAAGGATGAAGTCAATGACCTTACACCCGAGGTTATCAAAAACCTGGAGTGGCTCGGAATTGATTTTCTTATCCCTATCGGGGGAGATGACACGCTGAGCTACGGGGTCCATCTTTACAAGCTGGGTGTCAAGGTGGTTGCCATACCCAAGACCATGGATAATGATGTTCCCGGAACGGATTATTGCATCGGATTCAGCACCTGTGTCACACGCACAATTCAGATGACAAACACCCTCCGTACATCGGCAGGGTCACACGAACGCATCATGGTACTTGAGGTCTTCGGCAGGTATGCAGGATTCACTGCGATGCTCCCGACAATGGCCGGCGCTGCAAACCGCTGCGTAATACCCGAGTACAAGTTCGACATAGAACAGCTTACAAGGCTTCTCGTTGAAGACCGCAACTCCAACCCAAGCAAGTACTCAATAGTTCTGGTTTCCGAAGGGGCACTTTACAAGGGAGGTGACATGGTCTTCCAGGACAGCGAGCGTGACGCATACGGACATGCAAAACTGGGAGGCATCGGCGATCTTGTATCTGCTGAGATCAAGGAGCTAACTCCAAAATTCAACAACGGGAAAACAATCAACATCATTAACCAGAAGCTTGGCTATATGGTCAGAGGCGGTGACCCTGACGCAGTAGACTCCATCGTTCCCATGGCATTCGGCAACCTTGCCCTCGACCTGATCATGAAAGGTATTCACGGCAGGGTTGTGGTGCTTAAGAACGGTCGCTATGACAACGTTCCTATTGACGTTGTCACCTCATCAAAAAAGGTTGTGAAGGTGTCGGAGTATTACAATGTAGAAAGGCTCAGGCCTTACTATTCAAACTTTGAGATGAAGCCTTTCTTCCTTATGGCAGCAGAGTATTGAAAAGCATATTCGCAGATAGTAAAAGAGGTGATGCCATGTCTTCCATGGCATCACTTTTTTTATTTTTGCCACAAATGTGAGGGGGTTGAAACACGGTATTGTCATAAAGTCGACCGGGAGCCGGTACAGGGTTATTGATGATGACGGGAACATCCATGACTGTGTCCTCAAAGGCATATTCAGGGTCAGCGGTGTCCGTACCACAAACCCTGTAGCCGTAGGTGACAATGTGACCTTTGATGAGTCCGAATCACTTATAACGGCTCTACTGCCGAGAAGAAACTATATCATCCGCAAGGCATCAAACCTCTCGAGAGAGTCGCAGATAATCGCTGCAAACATCGACCAGGCCTTCCTGATGATATCGATCAAGATGCCTTCAACCCCTGTTGAGTTTATTGACCGTTTTCTTGCCACAGCTGAAGCATACCGCATACCGGCATCGATTGTCATAAACAAGGCAGACCTGTACGGATCGGAGGAGATAGCCACAGCATTGAAAATGAGCGAGGTTTACCGGAAGATAGGCTATCCGGTATTCATTATCTCGGTCACGGAAGATGAAAATATTGACCAGATAGCAGAAGCCATGAAGGGTAAGACCACCCTTGTCTCAGGCAATTCAGGGGTAGGCAAAAGTACTATGCTCAACAGGCTGAACCCCTCCCTCTCTCTGCGTACCGGTGCAATCTCCGATTACCATGAACAGGGCCGGCATGTTACCACTTTTCCGGAGATGCATCCGCTTCCCGGAGGGGGCTATGTGATTGATACCCCGGGGATACGGGGTTTCGGCGTTATTGACTTTGACCGTTACGAAATATACCATTTCTTCCCTGAGATATTTAAGATCGCTGCCGGCTGCCGGTTTTACAACTGCCTGCACATGAATGAACCCGGGTGTGCAGTGCGTGATGCCGTCGCCGCCAACGCAATTGAACCGTGGAGATATAAAAGCTATGCAAGCATGATGCTGGAGGACAATGATAAGTACAGATGAACGTTATCCTATGGGTATGAACACTTCTGAATGAAAAAGATCACTCTTGCTGCATATAGCGCCTTCCTTCTCCTGATGGTTGTCACGGTTCTGTTTTACGTCAGCCTCTACAGGAATCAGATAGAATATTCAAACAAGATACTTGACAGGCAGGTCATGATTGTCGGCTCCGATATCGACAATACAAGCATGTATCTCATCAGTGACCTTAATGAGATCGATTTTTCCGACGATATTCCGTTGTTCTTCACTGATACGGATGTCAATGAGCGCGCCAGGGAGAAGATGAAACTCTATTATTCCAGGTATGAGGATCTCGTAGTCGGACTGATGCTTTACAACAACGCCGGCGATGTCTATACCCTTTTCAAGGATGAGGAGCGTAATTCCTGGCTCGACGGTTCATACATGGCCCAGACTGTACCGCGCATTTACACTGTGGAGCAGCTGGAAAACGAACGTGGCAAATACAAGTATTATCTTCCGGTTATCAGCAACGGACAGGTGCTTGGTAACCTGGTGATCACACTCGACTTCAGCCGGTATTATTCACGGATCTTTGCCAAGTATAACCTCGAGCAGTACCAGTGGCAGTGGGTGGTAAATGATACCGGAAACATCATATTCGATAATCACGGCGGCGAGGCCACCTACAGCGAGATGAAAAAACTGACCGATGCCCTCGATCAGGGTATATCCGGGAGGCTGGCCCACGTAATGGAGATTAACGGTGCCGGCAACGAAATCCTCTCTTCATTTTACCCGGTGAACATTCTCGGGCTGGATTTCGGGCTGGTTTTCTCCGCGCCTACCGATTTTTTTCAGAAATACATCGTAAGAAATTCCCTGATACTGGGCCTTCTTACAATGCTCACCCTGCTGTTCATAATCTTCCTTTTCCGGTTTTTAGTGCGCAAACAGGCAGCACAGCTCAGGGTGTCCCGTGATTCGGAGAAGACCCTGATCTCAATCATTGATCAGATGCCGGTGGGTTTCATCATCTACAATTCCGGCAGGGAGATCATCAGGGCGAACAGGCAGGCAGCCATCCTCTTCTCCTATGAGAATGAAAAGGAGATGGCAGGCAAGCTTGTGCCCGACCTGTCACGAAATGATTATGAAGGTGACCAGACCGGCCGCTACAGCCAGGGAAGAGTCATAAGGCTTCCCGGAACTGATGGCGACAGAATAGTCTTCCTCAACAGCATACCGGTGAAATACCGGGGTGACGACTGCACCCTGGAGGTACTCATTGACGTCACCTCGCTCGAATCAGCCCGGAGACAGGAGGCGGACGCCAATATCGCAAAGTCAGAACTGCTGGCCCGCATGAGCTTTGAGATCAGAACACCTCTTAACGGTATCCTTGGAATGACCGAGATGCTTAACCGGTCCGATCTGCCCGAAGAGTCAAAAGAGGTGGCCCGCCTGCTAAGACGGTCGGCTGACCTGCTACTGACGATCATCAATGACATATTCGATGTCTCCAAGATGGAGACCGGGAAGATGATCCTCGACGAAATACCGTTCAGGCTCCGGGAGGAGGTAACATATTGCTTTAACCTTGTCAAACGGCAAAATCCCGAATCGCTCATCAAGTTCGTTTCACTGGTAGACCAGGCGGTGCCTGAGAACCTGATAGGTGATCCTTACAGGCTGAGGCAGGTGATAAGCAATCTCCTGAATAACTCCCTGGCAGGGACACTGAAGGGGGAGATCAGGCTGGAATGTCACGTCAGGAAATCGACCGGCAACCAGTTCACCCTTGAATTCACTGTTACCGATACCGGCAACAACTATACGAAGGCAGAGATCAGGAAGCTGTTCGGCGACTATATCACCAGCCTGAGTGAACGGTCCGAGTGGTCAGAGGACCTGAAGCTTGGACCTGTTCTTGCCAGGCAGCTCACAGAGCTTATGGGAGGCGAACTTACGGCAGAGAGCCCCGCTGGAAAGGACTCTGCCGGCCAGGAGAGAGGACTGAAGGTTACTTTCACAATCAATGTTCACCTTAATGAAAAGATAGTCAAGAGTCTGGATCTCAATCGCTACAGCGAGCTGTCCGGATTACGCACCCTGGCCATAACGGGTACCCAGGGGCGTGACGATGACTTCCTCAGCATATTACACCGTCTTGGCCTTCCGGTTGCAGTGACAAGCTTCCAGAAGCATACAATCTCACAGATCAAAACCAGCCTGAAGAGCGAACAGGAAAGGTATATTCTCCTGATCATTTTTGACGAACCTGAAACCGACGGGTTTGAGGTGGCGAAAGCACTGATGGATGCCGGACTGACCGGTGAACATATCATACTGATGTTCACCTCCAGGGATCCCAGGGGGCACTATGCAAGATGCGTCGACCTCGGTGTTGACCATCTGCTGGTCAAACCCTTTGCAACGGAGGATCTGCTCCAGGTTCTCAGGGATCATTTCCCTGCGATGAGTAACCAGCCCGGCAGACTGTCATCAGACAAATCTGAAATGCCCGTAATCCTCGTTGTTGATGACAACTATCTCAACAGAAAGGTTGTAGGCTCCCTTCTCAAGGTTCTTGGCGTTACGGCCGAATATGCTGCCAGCGCTGATGAGGCTATCGATATGGTCAGGGAGAAACCCTATGACCTGATTCTCATGGATCTTATAATGCCTGAAACAGACGGTTTTGAGGCTGCACGCATCATCCTTGAACATAACAGCTCCACCCTGATCATCGCACTTTCAGCTGACACCATGCCCGAGACCAGGATAAAAGCAGAGAAGACAGGGATGAAGGAGCTGCTTTCGAAACCGGTGACTGTTGAAGACCTGAGGAGGGTGATTGACAGGTATCACAAGCAGCAATAGCTGATGACGCTGAATCTCAATAAACTTCCTGCCTTTGAATTTCTCAGCCTCAGGCGCCACATACCCCTTGTTGATGCCAGGTCACCCGGTGAATTTACATACGGCCATATCCCCGGTGCAGTAAATATTCCACTCTTCGATGATGCACAGAGGGCAGAGGTGGGGACACTTTACAGGAAGGAGGGTTCTGAGAAGGCAGTCATGCGCGGTATCGATCTCGCGGCCCCGCAAATGTCGGCAAAGCTGGCAGTAGCCCTTGATATGGCGGCGGATAAGCAGCTGCTGGTACACTGCTGGAGGGGCGGGATGCGTTCAGAAGCCATGGCGTGGCTGTTTTCTACAGGCGGCATTACACCGACACTTCTCGAGGGCGGATATAAAGCGTACAGGAACTACATCCTCGAAGATCTGGGCAGGGAACGGAAGTTCATGATCCTTGGCGGCCTGACAGGCAGCGGCAAGACGGGGATACTGAATCATATGATTTTGTCAGGTGATCCGGTCACTGATCTTGAGGGACTGGCCTCGCACAGGGGATCAGCCTTCGGCGCCCTGGGTCAGCCGCCGCAGCCATCTTCGGAACACTTTGCGAATCTGCTGTATGATGATCTGAACCTGAAAGGGCCTGATACCAGGATATGGCTTGAGGATGAGAGCCGTAATATAGGCACTGTGTTCATGCCTGACAACTTCTTTGAGCAGATGCGAAAAGCGCCGGTGATAGCCCTGATGATGAGCATCGAAACCCGTATGCCCCGGCTGCTGCAGGAATACACATCATTTCCCGTGGGTCAGCTGGAGGAGTCGGTGATGCGGATCTCCAAACGGCTGGGCGGAGACAAAACCCGCGAGGCAATGGAGGCACTGCAGAGAGGTGACTATCCCACTGCCATAAAGATCACTCTTGAATACTACGATAAGTCTTATAATTACGGTCTCTCGAAACGGCCTGCCGGACAGGTGATTTTTGTGGAGACAGAGACTGATGATGTGTATGTTAATGCGGCAAAGGTGAAAGAGGCAGCCGGCAGCATCATTAAATAGCCGGCGCCAGCATTTTTTAATCAATCATGTGTCACCCTTTCCTGTGTGACGAGGCGTCAACCCACAGGAAGACCCTGTCTGCCCGTCTCACCGCTTGCGCTATCTGCACCGAACATAGCTCCCCCTTGTGAACTTTTTCAGCCTCATTGGCAGAGGCATCCCTCAGGAGAGTGACTGTATGTTCAACCGACCCGGTGGTGGGGCCCGTGAAGATCAGTTCATCCCCTACACCCAGGTCGCCCGTCTCCAGCTTTATCTCAGCCACCATCAGCCTGCTGAAGAAATTGGTAACCCTGCCCAGGTATATCTTTCTTTTTGTAGCCGCGGAGCCATAGGTGGTGCTCCACTCACCCAGCTTCTGCCCCAGGTAATACCCGTCCCAGAAGCCCCTGTTGAATACTGTCTCCAGGCGTCTCATCCACCCTTCATACTTCTCCGGTCCGAAGGTGCCGTCTGCCACCGCCGCAGCCGCCTCACTGTAGCATGCGGTGACCGTTCCCACATACTCGGCTGATCTGGCTCTTCCCTCAATCTTCAGAACCCTGGCGCCGGCATCAATTATCTGGTCAAGGAACCTGATTGTGCAGAGGTCCTTGGGCGACATGATAAACTGATTATCAATATCCAGCTCATAACCGGATTCATTGTCAGTGACCGTATATCCTCTCCTGCATGTCTGGTAACAGTTGCCCCTGTTGGCAGAGGCATTGTACTCGTGGAGGCTGAGATAACATTTCCCGGAGATGGCCATGCAGAGGGCACCGTGGACGAACATCTCAAGCCTGATCAGCTCTCCGCCCGGACCGCGGATCTCATCACTCACTATGGAATCATAAATTTTTCTGACCTGTTCAAGGTTGAGTTCACGTGACAGTACTGCTACCTCTGCCCACTGTGAGTAGAACTTCAGTGATCCGGCGTTGGAGATATTCAGCTGGGTTGAGAGGTGTACAGCCATGCCTGCCTCTCTTGCGGCCATGATGGCGGCCTGGTCAGTGGCTATCACTGCTGTCACCCCGGCGTTTACTGCGGCTGCAAGTACCGCCCGCATCTCATCGGCCTCATCATCAAACATTACGATGTTCAGGGTGAGGTAGCTTTTAAGGCCGTTCTCAGTGCAGAGGGCAACTATGGCGGGCATGTCATCCGCGGTGAAGTTATCTGAAGAGCGTGCCCGCATGTTCAGACTCCCTACTCCGAAATAGACCGAATCTGCTCCTCCCCTTATGGCTGCGCGGAGCGACTCCCATGAGCCTGCGGGAGCCATTATCTCTATGTCACTTCTCTTCATTGCGGCCATTGCCGGCTGGTCTCTTATTTCTTCAGTATGATACGCATGCAGCTTCCCAGGCCCGGTTCCGAGCGCAGGACGAATATCCGTCCCTTGTGATACTCTTCAATGATCCTCTTTGAGAGCGAGAGCCCCAGCCCCCATCCGCGTTCACGTGTTGTATAGCCGGGTTTGAAGATCGTCTTGAAATCCTTTCTTGGTATACCCTTGCCCGTGTCATCCACATCAATGAATGCCTCTCTCAAGGTCTCGGAGAGCCTTACCGTAATCTTGCCGCTGCCTTTCATGGCGTCAGCGGAGTTCTTGACGAGGTTCTCGATGACCCAGCCGAGAAGGACGGGATTGAAGGGCACAGCGGTGCATCCGGTTGTCTCGTTCATTACGGTCAGTTCAACGGTTGAGGCGATCCTTTTCCTCAGGTAGGCGGCAGTCATCTCGGCTAGAGCAGGGAGGTTTTCAGGCTGAAGTTTCGGCTTCGACCCAATCAGAGAGAACCTTTCGGTCACCCTCAAAAGCCTGTCGACATCAGCCGGTAACTCCTCGGCTATGTCGGTGCCGGGATACCTGCTGCTGATGATCTCGCTCCATGCCGAGAGTGATGAGGTGGGGGTGCCGAGCTGATGAGCTGTCTCACGGGAGAGCCCCACCCACACCTGGTTCTGCTCGGCCATGCGCGAGGAGCTGAAGGCCACGTAGGCCACAGCCGTGAAGAGGAGAATCACTGCAAGCTGCACGTATGGATATATCCTCAGCTGCCTCAGAAGAGAGCTCTCGCGGAAGTAGAGATAGTTGAAAACACCATCAGCAAGCTCTATGGAGATTGGCTCGTTTCTCTTCCGCATCTTCTCAAGCTCCCTGCGGAGCGATGAATTGTCAGAGGCTACACCTGATGGAATATTACGGTGTGATATGATCTTTTCATCATTGTCAATCAGGATTACCGGAACGGTGGTGTTGTCCTCTATGATGCTGAAGAGGAACTCAAAATCGTCCGAGGTGACAAGCCTCCTTGTAGCCTCTGCCCATTGCTCCGCCTTCTTTTTCTCCTCTTCCTTGAGCCTGGAGACAAGGTCATTTGTATAGATCAGTGACCCGAGGCCGATGACAACCGCGAAAATAAGAAGTAAAACCTTCCATAACAGTCTCTTACGGTATATGTTCATAGGGTCACTTTTTCTTTTTAAGGAGGAGCCTGATCGGGCTCTCCGTCACTTCCTCCTGCTTCTCAGCAGCAACGGGAGGCGGCTCCTTCCCCTCTTCCCAGGTGATTTTGAACTTTGGTTTGCTCTCAGCCGGTTTTACCTTCACGGTGTCTGCCTGGTACCATCCGTATTCTTCGTTGAGAATACCCTTCAGCGTCTGCTTTTCAAGGGCAATGTCAGTCTTAATGTTGTCCTGTGCCTGTCCGAAGTCATAACCCACATCAGTCTTCCCGTCAATGCAGACTATCTTCAGGGGTATGGTCGCCTTGCCGCTGCCGTCGACCCGTACCTGGCCGAATGAGCTGACATTGCGGTTTCTCTCCCGAGCCTTGCGGCTCATCACCTCTGAAAGGAGCAGGCGCACATGGTATGAATAATCATTGTTGAAGCTGTGGGTACCGTAAACGGTGAAGTTGACGGCGGTGGAGTTGATGAGCATCTTGGGGATCGATACATTCCCGTTGTTGATGAAAAGGTCATTCTCGAGCCGTGAGAAATTGATGTTCTTAAGCTCGTCCATATCAAGGTATGACGAGAGGCTTTCTGCCGGTCCGAAGTCGGTCAGCTTTCCTTCCGTGATAAGCAGGTGAGCCTCTGCTACAAGCGCCTTTTGTGCGATCCTGTAGCTGGCGTCAAGAGGAGAGAGCATCGTCAGCGTGCCTGTCAGGGTACCTTTAAGGTTGTTGCTCACGATGAAATCCTGGCCGAAGTTTTTGAAGGAGATGAAGGCCTTGTTTATGTCGATATCCGTAACACGAAGCTCTGTCCGGGTGATGAACCCACCTTCTTTCTGTTTGCCGATCATGAATTCGCCGGCAAGGAGTCCGTCGAGGCCTTGCGCCCTGATATTGCGAAAGGTGAAGACGAAGGGCTTATAGTCGATGGCAGTACTCAGATCGGTTGCCATGAAGTCATTGAATATGAGGCTGTCAGCCCGCAGGTTCACGTTGGCTCTTACATCCTCAGGGAAGATATTCATCTGCTTCCCTCCGCCGGCGGTGGTATCACTTTTCCTGTCAGTGAACATTGCAGTAACAAACCGGTCAGCATGAATATCTCCGGTGATCTCAAGGATCTCAGGTCTTCCGGCTACCCACGGAGTAAAGTTCTTCATCAGGGCGTCAATTGTAAAATGCTGCTCCCTGAAGGTGAATGAGAGGCTGTCGGCCACCAGGTCATTGCCAATTGCCAGCTTGCCGTTCATGTCTGACACGGCCATCCCCTTGTCAGCAATGGCGGCTCCAAAATCATTGAAAATCAAGGATATATCTGGGTTCAGCATAGGCAATCCGGCAACCAGTCCGGTGTTGCCTGGAATAGTCCCGGAAAGCCTTAGGCTTCCCTTGATCGATCCTTTCTGATCACGGATATAACCTGCCTTCATGATCCTGCTCAGGTCGTTGAAGTTCAAATCACCGTCAAGTGCGAGGTTGATGTGAGGCTTGTTGAGGTTGTTTATCATAAAAGAGCCCTTAACGGATGCCGAACCGTAGGTGGCTGTAAGATCGTCAACCGTACAGTGGAAGGTCTCGGCTGAATTGAGCTCCCCGTTGGTCATGCCTCCCCGGAACTCCAGGTTGTTGACCCTGAACCCGGTGGCATTATGACTCATCTTCCCTCCTGTAAGGTCGTAGTTCACATCGATGTGAGGTTTACCGGCCTCTCCGTAGGGGCCTGTAATTTTACACCTCAGATCAACAATTCCGGAGGGTGTCATGGAGCCTGTGAAGGACCTCCATTTTTCCGGCAGGAGTGAGGCTACGGATGCTATGTTTATCTTTTTACCGGCAACAGAGAGGTCAATGGTGGAGGAAGAGTAATTGACATTACCGTCAATGTCGAATTTAAGATCTGCAATCTCCAGCAATCCCTTTGCCACTGTGAGGGAGCTGGCCGATTTGCGCAGTTTGACTCCGGCACTGACAGGTATGGCTCTGAAGGCCATACTTTTAAGATTGACCGACTCGATCATCGCAGTGACGGCAGTATTCAGATAGATACCCGTCCGGAAAATCTCCCCGCCAAGCACAGCTTCACTGAGACTTCCGGCTATCCTCATTCCGGCGCTCCTGTCATTCCAGACGGCCCTGATGTTGACGGCGCTGATATTCTTCAGCCTGA
>JBGSLG010000115.1:0-6678 GCA_041740815.1 Bacteroidales bacterium | reverse complement strand
ATTTCACATGCTATTGCAGCATAGAATGCTGAAGCCACCACCAATTCATTCACAGATACTTTTTCATCAGGCACATGCGCCATCGCCTCGTCGCCCGGACCAAACCCGATTGAAGGGATGCCATAGATCCCGCAGGTCATGACACCGTTCGTCGAGAAAAGCCACCTGTCAATAATGGGGCTCCTGCCAAACAGCTTGTTGAAGACTTTAACTCCGAGCTGCACTGACTCATGCCCGGCATCCATCTTCCAGGCAGGATAGTATTTGTCAGTGACAATATCAAGTCCGGAAAAAGATTTACCGGTAAAAACCGGAAGCACAACTTCCGCATCAATTCCTTTTAATAACTGCTCTATCTCTGCAACAGCGCTCTCACTTGTCTCTCCTGCCGTCAGCCTCCTGTCGAGGTGCAGGCGGGCATAGTCTGCTACGGCACATAAAGAGGGGCTCTGCGAGATGACTTCAGTAACCGTTATGCTCCCTTTGCCCAGGAACTCATCGCTCGAAAGCCTGTGGTTCAGCTTCTCAATTTCCAGTGCCGTCCTTGACGCCATGTATATTGCATTCTCTCCGCGCTCAGGGGCGGAGCCGTGTGACGACCTCCCCCTGAAATGGACCTGCATCTCCATCCTGCCCCTCTGGCCTATGTTTATTTTCAGGCCGGTGGGCTCGGTAATAATGACCAGTTCAGGTCTGATCCCGTCCTCCTCAATGATGTGCTTCCAGCACAATCCTTCGCAATCCTCCTCTATCACAGTACCGGTAAAGTACAGGGTTACATCCCCGGAAAATCCGATTTCCTTCAGTATCCTTCCTGCAGTGACGAACGAGGCCACTCCTCCCTTCTGATCCGCGGTACCCCGACCATGTACGAATCCATCCCTGACCTCCCCTCCCAGCGGATCGAAGCTCCAGTTGCTCATGGAGCCAATATCTACCGTGTCAAGGTGACCGTCAATGGCTATTATCTTCTTCCCGTTTCCTATCCTGCCAATAACGTTCCCAAAGCCGTCAGTGAAGACCTCATCAAATCCCGCTTCCTCCATCTGTCGCTTCAGCTCTGCCTGGACATCCCTTTCTTCAGTGGACAGTGATTTAATTCTGACAAGTTTCGACAGGTTATATGCAGTATAGTCTCTGTACTCCTCTGCGAGCGCGAGGATCCGTGTGTATATCCCCTCCATAATAGGTAAATATAAAAGATGATTTAGAAAAGTTTCCGGTCACTCAACCTCAACCAGGCTCCCGTTGGTATACTCCACATTGAGGGTACACTCTCCCTCCCCTACGGTAAAGGAAGACGATGTAAGAATCTGGTCACCCATCCCCACAGATACGGTCAGGGTGATGTCAGTTGTGATATAATCAACCGCTGTTTCGAGCAGTTTGGTGCGTGATTCTCCCGGGTCAAGTATGTTTTCAGGATCTATTGTCTCCCCTGTAGTCCACATGTGTATGCTTTGTCCCGAGCTGTTCGTCATAACCACATTCGTCAGCCAGTTCTCCGCACTGCAACTGCTGGCAAGTAACGTCACCAGTACTAAAAGCGGGATAAGCATCAGGATCGAAGAGTGTTTCTTTTTCATAATTGCCTCCGGTTCAAAGGTATAAGAAAACATTTATATCCGTAATCAACTGAACATATTTTCCCAATAACATAACCAATCCCGTCGTCTTCCTTCATCAGGCATCACACTTCATCCGGTTCTTTGCCGGAATATCTCCTGCGGAAGAGGAAATATACCGGTATGCCGGCAAGGATCAGGGTAAGGCCAATAAGAGCCTCACGAGGCTGGGTCATGATTGTATTAATAAAGAGACCTATACAGAAGAGTACAAAAACAGCCGTTATGACCGGGTAGCCCGGAACCTTGTAAGGCCGGTGCGCATCCGGCAATCTGCGGCGCAGGATGAACACTCCCGTTGCTGTGGCTCCGTAAAATATATATACTGCAAATATCAGCATGTCCGTCAACTGATCGAAGGTTCCTGACAGAACGAGCACCGATGCCCATATCCCCTGCCACAGCAGTGAGTTTCCGGGCACGCTCCGGCTGTTGAGTTTCCCGATACCGGAAAAGAAAAGTTTGTCGCGTGACATGGCGTAATAGGGACGGGAGCCTGTCAGTATGCTTGCATTAAGGCATCCCATTGTTGTCACCAATATAAGGAGTGAGATGAAGAGGACCCCTCCCGTTCCCCAGAGGGTTCGCACCACCTCAACCGCAGCGATCTGGTTGCCCGCCTCGTGCACCTGTATCAGTGCCGGAATTGACATCACACGCATGTATGCCAGGTTGACAAGGAGATACACAATGATCACAACAAAGACACCGATTGCGATCCCCTTGGGAATATCTTTCTTTGCATCCCGTATTTCCCCGCCGATAAATCCCACGGAGACCCATCCCTGGTATGCCCAGAAGGCGGCAAGCATCGCCGTATAAAATGATGACAGGGTGACCGTGCCGTTACCCAGCTCCCTGAGATTAATAAAATTCTCAGGACGGGGAGCATTCGTGGTCAGTCCTGCAATAATTATTACGGTGAGCCCGGCGCAAACGATGAAAAAGATTGCCTTGCCTGTCCAGGCACCGCTCCTTAGTCCTGACATGTTGAGAAGTGTCAGGAGCATTATGACCAGTATAGCCGTAAGCTTGATGCCGAAATCCTGGAACGGGAAGAAAATCCCCCCTATGGTGAAGTCATGTAACGCCGGCAGCATCTCGGGTATGGTGATGATGCTGTTCAGTGACTGTGTTAGGACATAGGCAAGAGATGAGATGGTTGCGGTCTGGATTACGGCGAAGAGTGACCACCCGTAGAGGAAGGAAAAGAAGCGGTTGTAAATTTTTCTGAGATATACAAAATCGCCTCCTGTGTCAGCAAGCATCCCGGCCAGCTCAGCGTTACTCAAGGCTCCGAACAGTGTGATTATCCCGCCGACGAGCCATACCAGGAGTATCCAGGAGGACGACTGCAACTCGGCAGCCATAGGCGCTATTTTTTTGAACACCCCCGAGCCAATGATATTCGCAATGACGAAGATTATTACGTAACCCAATCCGAGTGTTTTGGCCAGAGTTCTCTGATTGCTCATAGGGAGTTTATAAATGAACATGTGAAGATGGTAAAATTACCAATAGGGTATGTGGTGCAGGATTTAAATTTATTATCCCAGCGGCGGGTTTGTGGGACGACGTAATTACAGCAGGAATAACGCAAGCTCTCAGCCATGGGCTTTTTTTCAAAGAAATTCATTATTTTTAAATCGGAATTAATTGTCCGTATGATGATAAAAACGATTAGACGCTGGTTACCATTAATGGTAATTTCAATCCTGGTTCTGCATGGGTGTGATGAGAAGGTAATACCGGAGGAAGAAGAAGAACCGGAACAGCCTCAGGCATCTGCATTAATTCAGCAAATCAACGGGTTCATCAAGGATGCGATGACCGATGTATATCTCTGGTATGACAAAATGCCGGCAGTTGACATAAGATATGAAACCAATCCCACGGATTACTTTAAGAAGCTGCTTTACACCGAAGACAGGTGGTCCTATATAACAGATGACATCACTGCTTTTGAAGGAAGTCTTCAGGGAGTTGAAAAATCCTTCGGCTACTCACTGGCATTCGGTATGTTTGTAGATGGCACAGGTGCGCCTACCGGGAACTATTTCGGGATAGTTGAATATGTTTATCCGGATACTCCTGCCTCAGAGGCAGGTTTTATAAGAGGAGATCTTATTATCCGGCTTGACGGGGCGAGTATTAACAAAGACAATTACAGGCAACTCCTTTCCGGTACGTCTATTTCAGTCACCAAAGGGCTTCTGACCAGCCAGGGCATTGCATCAGGAGCAATTGTTCCCCTTGTTGCTGAGGAGCTTCACCTGGATCCGGTTCTCATGTACAAAATTATAGAGCAAGAGGGGCGTAAGATCGGATACCTTGTGTACCTCCAGTATATTTCCTCATACAACAGCGCCAGCCTGAACCTGGCGCTGCAGTATTTTAAGGTAAACCAGATCACCGATCTGGTCCTTGACCTGCGGTACAATGGCGGTGGATCTATAGCGGCTGCCCAGTATCTGACCAGCTCCATCGCACCTCAAAGCACAGTAGACAACAGCAGCACCCTTGTAACCTATCAGTGGAACGACAAATACCAGGCTTACTGGATTTCAAACAACAGGCTGGAACAGACCGGAGTAAAATTTGATC
The DNA here is from genome assembly GCA_041740815.1 of Bacteroidales bacterium. Taxonomy (GTDB): domain Bacteria; phylum Bacteroidota; class Bacteroidia; order Bacteroidales; family VadinHA17; genus SR-FBR-E99. The sequence goes on along the minus strand of JBGSLG010000115.1, from coordinate 2,449 downwards.
CGACTGTCCCGGTTAAGTTAAGTCTGAGTAAATTATATGTACTTACCGGAAACGGCACAGCAAGTGCTTCGGAACTGACTATATGCGGACTGGAGCCTTATATGGATGTCGTCACGGTAGGTGATACCACCTATGGAAAGTATACTGCTTCAATCACCATAAAACCTGAGGACTGGTACAATACTGAGGCCGAATACTCTGCCTTCAAAAACTGGGGATTGCAGCCAATAGTCATCCGGTATGCCAATTCACAGGGTGTTACCAGCTTCAAGGATGGATTTGCTCCGGATTTCTATATAAGGGACGCATTGTTGCCTGCTTTCCCGCTCGGCGAACTGACTGAGCCACTTTTGAAAAAAGCTGTTGAGGAGATTACCGGAGTCGCACTTCCTGTCATCAAAAAAGCAAGGCTGCCCTTTGAATATGTAATTGTTGACCGCGGGTTCTCGAAATTTGATAATCAAAAGAGGAATCTGTTTATTGACCAGCCCGGATATACCAGGATTATCCCGGACTAAGGAAGCCTTATTCAGCTGATAAAATAACTGGAATCCAACTGAGGATCTTTTGTTCTTTTGTCATTACCCTTAAACAGTAACCCTACTCATGAGAAAAGGAATCTTTTTATTGCTTTTGCTTTCAATTGTCATATGCGGACAGTCTGAAATAGCGGCTCAGAAAGTCAAAAGGAAAGCCGGGGCCACTGTACAGGCCGTTCTGACAGTGCCCGTAATTGTTGATGGCGAAGCTCAGAAGATACCTGCCTTTGAGAATCCGGACAACTGGATTCGCGAGGACCTGTGGGTGGAGACGGAGTTTGACACCGACGGTGATGGCAGGCGCGACAGGATGCATGTTGATGTCACACGTCCGAAGCAGACAGAGACCGAAGGCCTGAAGCTTCCCGTTGTATATGAATCGAGCCCCTATCTTGCGGGCACTGCCGGCAACAACAGGGAGTACTTCTATGATGTAAGGCATGAGCTCAACACTGTTCCCTCCGGGCACGTCCATCCTCCGCAGATCGAACGCAGGGTGAACGGCCTGTGATATCGAACTCACAGGTGAAGGCATGGCTGCCGTATGGTTTTATTGTGGTGCACTCGCCGGCGCCGGGCAAGGGCCTCTCACAGGGATGTCCGACTATCGGCACCAGGATAGAGGCGCTGGCACCCAAGGCAGTGATAGACTGGCTTAACGGTAGGGCGAAGGGATATACCACACCCGATGCCGGGCACCAAGCTGACCGTTGACCTGGACGGAACGGAGGTGACGATACCGATTGTAGGAGGAAAGATAAAATAACCGGCAGTTTTCATCAGGTAAATCTGCCTGGTCATTTTTTATCTGAATTCAGCAAATGGGTGTTGCAGTTTAATTTTCCAACTGACGCCTTACAGTGACCCCACTGCTTCTGGCAGATTCCCTGTCGCCCTCTGTTATGACGGAGATCTCATAGGTGTAAAGTTCACCTTCGGAGACGGTCTTATCAAGGTATTCATCCGAAGTTTTCTGCAAAGTGAAAACAGGTATTGGCTGCATTCCCGCCCGCGTACGGTATACTTTCACCGAGACAGCCTTCTCATCAGTGACCTGCCCCCAGCTGATAAGTATCCCATCTTTTGTATTGACGGCCCTCATGATTTCCGGAGCAATAACGGTTGATGCTTCCGGAACATATAACGGAGAAACACTTCCTGCACTCTCGTTACCGTAAAAATCGATGGCAGAAACAGTGTACCGGTATGTTTTTCCTGCCACCATGGTGGTATCCCTGTAATAATTCAGGTCATTTCTCAGAGTATCACCGGGTAACAGTGTGTAACGGGTGTCCGGTTCTTCCTTTCTGAACACCTTGTAACCAAGCAGGACCGGTTCTGTTGGACGCATATCGTCCCATACCAATATTATCCCGTTGCCTGTTTTGGTGATGCGCAGGTTCATCGGGCTGCCGACGATTGCTTTCTTGCCCGGGCTGGCACTGGCAGTTTCGGAGAAATCGCTTAACTGGTCAACATCGTTCACAGTCCTGACAGCATAGCGGTACACTTCATTGCCCTGCAGGTATCTTGCCGTATCAGCAAAACTGTATATCTCCGCACCGGCCGGTATCAATCCCGAGACCTGCCCGAACTCAGCATTCTCATAGATATAGCGGTAGACATAAAATCCTCTGGCATAGGGCTCATTATAGCTCCAGTACACCTTGACTCCACCTCTGATGCTCTCTGCTCCCGTCTCAGCCGGAGGAAGGGGCTTCTCCCCGCTGTTCCTGAACATGACAGATACCTTTGCCGAGGGTAGACTGTTACTGTTGGGTCCGTTACTAATGAGATAATACCAGTAGTTCTCATTGGCCACAGGCACTATATCCGTCAAGGAGGTGTCGTTCGGTGAGAGGCGGGCAATACGCATGTATCCGTCGTCAAATGAGCTGCTCCGGAACACC
>JBGSLG010000114.1:0-32614 GCA_041740815.1 Bacteroidales bacterium | reverse complement strand
AGCAGACAGGTATTTTGTGTCCATTATATGACGTACCCAGTACTGTGTTTTCCGGGGTACTCCGGAGTAATTATAAAGGTATGGTACATGATGCGACGGCTCGTTGCCGTGTACGTAATTGCCAATGATGCCCTCACGGGTTATGTCTTCCGTCTCAGCGAAGAACTCATCAGGCAGGTGCATGGTGAAGAGGGAGTCGAGGTGCTGAATGAACCGCTTTTTGCCACCCATAATTGAGATCAGATGTACCGGATCATGAGGAACGTACAGACTGTAGTTCCATGCATTTCCCTCTATGAAGCCCTGTCCGTGGGTGCTCAGCACGTCAAATTTATCCCTGAAGCTGCCGTCTGCCTTTCTGGGGCGCATGAACCCGGTTGACGCATCCCATACATTCATGTAATTGCGTGACCGGTCGATAAATTCCACATATAATTCTGAGTCCAACCCCGGATACTTTGAGAGCAACGGCTCTGTGGACATTTTATTGATAATTTGTGCAATGCACCAGTCGTCGTAAGCATATTCGAGGGTGACTGAGACTGATGATGCGGTTCTTTCGTCTGGCACATATCCGAGTCTCACGTAGTCCTCGAGCCCGTCGTACCACCAATTACGCGCTGTGGTAACGCATGCCTCCGTTGCCCTGGCGTAGTCAAATCCACCGATACCTTTAACGATGGCATCAGCAATCACCGGTACGGAGTGGTATCCTGTCATGCACCAGTTCTCATTGGCGTGGTGTGACCACACCGGCAGCATGTGGTGCACGCTCTGGTCATAATGGGACAGCATTGAGTTTATCATGTCAGCGGTACGTTCCTGCTGCACGATGGTGAAGAGCGGATGGAGAGCACGATAGGTGTCCCAGAGCGAGAAGGTCGTATAGTTGGTGAAGGCGCCGGCTGTATGATCATTCTGGTCCAGACCCCTGTACTTTTTATCGGTGTCCATAAAGATGGTGGGAGAGAGGAAGGCATGGTATAGTGCCGTATAGAAGCTGACGGTCTGTTCCTCGTTCATCATTGTTACACTTACTTTTCCGAGCTCGCTGCGCCACATCTCTTCTGCTCTCCGGAGAGTTTCATCGAAGTCCGGGTTGGGTGCTTCGGTCTTCATGTTGTCAATTGCTCTTGCGGTACTTACCGGAGACAATGCCACCCGCACGTTGATCTGGTCTCCCGGCAGGGTAAGAAAATCAAAATGGCCCTTTATGCTGCGCCCTGCTGCTTCAGGAAAATTCCGGCGTTGGTCGAAACGGCGCCAGAATCCCCTGTACACTTGTGCCGGCTCTTCGTTGACAAAGCCGTACGATTCGACGGGTCTGGAGAAGGCAAGAGCAAAATAGAGTGTTCTTGTTCTTGCCCATCCGCTGGTCTGCCTGTAACCGGTCACCAGGGTATCATTCTCAACCCTGATGAATGTCCATACGTTTTTATCATTATAATTGTAAATTCCATGAACCATATCAAGGATAATATGGGCGTCACCTCCCTGATTGAAAGTGTAGCGATGAACACCGGTGCGCGTCGTTGCTGTCAGCTCGGCGAGGATGTCATTGTCGTCCAGTTTCACGGCATAATAGCCCGGAGAGGCTTTCTCATCGCTGTGCGAGAAAGTTGATCTGTAGCCTTTTTCCGGGGCATCTGATGTTCCGGGGTTAAGCTGCAGGATTCCGGTTGTTGGCATAATCAGGATATCGCCGAGGTCGGAGTGGCCCGTACCGCTGAAATGGGTATGGGTGAATCCGACGATGGTGTTGTCACTGTACTGGTATCCGGCGCAGTATTTATAGACATCTTTATTGTATCTGCCTTCTGTTTCATAGGGTATGGTGTCAGTGTCAGGCGACAGCTGGATCATCCCGAAGGGTACCGTTGCGCCGGGGTAGGTATGTCCCATGCGGTCGGTGCCGATGAAGGGGTTGACATACTTTAAAGGATCGGGGTCCTGACCTGAGCAAATAACAAAGCAGAGGTTTAGAAGGAGTATGGCAAGAATGATCCTGATCATAACTTCGGAATTTTCAGAAGTAAAGGTAAAAATTACGAGCAATGATCCGGCATGGACACCGGGTCCGGATGGATTTATCTCTGTTCCTGGTAGCTCAACACATCCTCGTTGTATTTCCTGTTCTCGAGGATCCGAACGTAGCGAAGGCCTTGTTTGTTCCTGAAATCGGAATAAGCCTTCTGCGCCCATACGACAGCATCATCGAGGTTGCCGTTGATCTCACTAATGATAGCCATATTGTAATGGGCTCTGCCTGCTATTTTCATCTTCGGGTTTTCCGTTTCCTTCTCCCACAGTTCGGCTGCCTCATCCCATTTCCCAAGCTGGGCGCGTCGTTTCGCCACCTTGAAGTTGTCGGTTCCCTTCACGAAGTAATCGCGTGTCACCCTGATCCGGTATGGGATAAGGCGGATTGCATAAACACGTCCTGCCTTTTTGCTGACCTCCTTCACTGCATCCTTGCGGTTTATAATTCCCGCCACCGCTGCCACAGGGTTTATGCCGTGGCCGGAGAAGACTATTGATTCCGCCACAATATGTTCATCAAGTATGGCCCTGTCCGAAGGAGAGTAGATCCTCCAACCCGTCTTTACAAGGGTCTCCATTGAGGCATTGTGCTCCAGCGCCGGTATATTTCCCAGGGGAGTTTTCAAACTTGTTTTCCGGGTGGAATAATTTACCCTGGTGTCGGTGTCATACATCTCCAGTGCAAAGAGAGCCTGGGTGCCGTTCTCGCGGCAGATGCCCTCTACCTGTTCCCATGTAAGCGGCACCGGTAGTCCGCCAAGGCTGGATGTCTTAAATTTCAGCCCGCTAAGTAACTTGACTTCATTGAACCTGTCGTTGGCCGCCAGCTCCTGGGTGACGCCTTTGATGGCTTCCAGGGTGCCTATGGAATCAAGGTCAGCTCCCTCGAGTGAGAGCCATTTATCAAGCGCATCGAGCGATTTCGTCTGGTCAGTGGGTGTTGACCGGTCGATGATGCCGACGGTTTTTATCTCCGGAGCTATCGTCACCGGTGCCGGTTGTGTGACATTCAGGTACAGTTCCTGGGTGGCACAGGAGCATACAGCTGCCGCGAGGAGGGGCAGAAGGAGATACTTCTTCATTTCGGATGCGATTTGGTTCTTCTAATGTAAAAACTTATAGAGGAAACAAATTATTGCATCTGTAAAGTCGAAAGTCTGTAAAGTCCGAAGGATTTGCGATTTGCGATTTGCGAATTTTGAATAAATCGACAATCGACAATCTGAAATCGAGATTTCTATTGCCTACTGCCTAACCCCTACTGCCTGATAACTACTCCAGGCTGCCCACGGTCTTCTCCACCTCGTGAAGTATCTCGCATGATTTCACGAGCTCCTTCATGTTGGTGTGATCATTATAGAGAGGACGGTCGATATCGAGGAACTCAACATGCCTGCGGATGACATCCTTGGCTTTCTGAACGCCGGTGCCAAAACCGTACTCCTCTTTCCTGAAATCAAGCGCCTGTGCCGCTGCCATAAGCTCGATACCCAGGATGCCATAGGCATTATCAAGTATCTGGTTGTTCTTGATGGCGGTGTTCATTCCCATTGAGACAAAATCTTCCTGGTCGGCGGCAGCCGGGATCGATTGTATTGAAGCCGGCATGGAGAGTATCCTTTGCTCAACAATCAACATGTCAGCAGTGTACTGGCTGAGCATCAGTCCTGAGAACATCCCCGCACCTTTGGTAAGGAAATCGGGCAACCCGACGCTTAGAGCGGGATTGTTGAGGCGGTTCATTCTTCTCTCTGACATGACGCTCACCATGGTGACACAGGCACCTGCCATATCCATCGGAACACTCACTGGTGATCCCTGGAAGTTGGCTCCTGATAGCTGCAGGTTCTTATCGGGGAAGAAGATTGGGTTGTCTCCAACGCCGTTCAGTTCGATCTCAACCTGGCTGCGGGCGTAGGCCAGCATGTCATGGGCCGAGCCTATCACCTGCGGTGTTGATCTCATCGAATAGGCATCCTGGACCTTCGATTTCACCCTTCCCTCTTTCAGGTCACCGCCGGCAACGCACATATTTATTGCATTGGCACTTCGGATGGCGCCTTTGAATCCTCTTGCCTCATGCAGAAGCGGCTCGTAGGGCTTCATGTTTGCCTTCAGGGCTTCGAGCGACATTGACGCTGCTATCTCTGCCTGTTTGAGCCAGTTGTTGGCATCAACGAGCCAGATGGCGCTCATGGCTGTTAGCATGTTTGAACCGTTGATGGCAGCCAGGCCGTCACGAGCCATCAGTCCGGGCACCTCTATACCAGCTCTTTTCATCGCCTCAGCACCGTCAAGGAGCTCGCCCTGATAGTATGCTTTTCCTTCTCCCATCAGCAGGAGAGCTATCTGAGACATGGGAGCCAGGTCGCCGCAGGCACCAACTGAGCCTTTCTGGCATGCAAACGGGGTGACACCCTTGTTGAGCATCTCCACATATGTTTCGGTGATCTCAAGACGACATCCTGAGTTGCCGTGGGCGTGAACGTTTATACGCCCGAGCATGGCACCCCTGACGGTCTCTAATGAGGCGGGGTCACCGATGCCGGCGGCGTGATTGTAAACAAGATATTTCTGGAAATCCTTGATCTGGTCATCATTGAGCACCATCTCGGAGAACTCGCCGATGCCGGTGTTCACGCCGTACATGATCTCGTGGGCGGCAATCTTCTTCTCGAGCATGGCACGGCACCCGAGGATCCTCTTACGGGCATCGGGGTGCAGTTGTACCTTCTGCCCGTGGCGGGCTACGTTGACAATGTCATTGACGGCAAGACCTGATCCGGTAATAATTAATGTATCCATAATTGTATTAATTGAATTAGTTAAAACGAAGAATTAAGAAAATGAAGGAGATAATTACCCGGTGAGACAGGTAGCAGAGACGCTACAGGCAGATGAGTTGCGGACAACGTATCTGCTGCAGCACCGGGTTCATTAATACAATCCGGAGCGGTTGATTTTAATCTGGTATTCCAGTGTCCAGCTGTGTGACATAGCGGCTCATTAACAAGTCAAATATATAATAAAATTTTAAATAATGTTCCGGACAGTCAGAGGCGAAGTATACAGAGACTTTCCGGACTCAGACATGTCTGCCTTTCTATGTTTGGGTAAATGTAAAATTTAGGTGTCTATGATTTTATTTTGTATATTTAGGGGTTAATTTGCAAACCTATGAGACCTAAAATCACTCCATTTCTGCTGATGGCCATTGTTCCGGCCGTTATTCTGTTAACACTTACAGCTTTTACGCTTATCAGATCGCTTCCGCAGGAGGATCTGAAGGGGAAATATAAGTACAAGGATTTCGAGACGGCTCTCAAGTGCCGATCCTGCCATCCGGGCATCTATGAGCAGTGGTCGCAGGCTATGATGTCACAGGCCTACACGCATCACTGGGATGAGATTGAGTATTTTAACCTGGCTGTGCCTCATGCAGAAGTCAATCCTGCTCTAAAAGGTCCGGTTGACGGATGCAACGGCTGTCATACGCCTCTGGCATTCATGGGAGGGACACTCCCTCCGCCCCGCCCGGAAGAGAAGAGCATGGCCAACGAGTCGGTTTCATGCGAGGTTTGTCACCTGACACAGAAGGCACAGGCGGATCCGCCGAATAACTTCAGTTACTACATTGTCCCGGGCCAGACCAAATACAGCGGACGCGAACCGCAGATGCAGTCGCCGGCGCATAAGATCATTCAGAATGATTTCTTCAGAACGACAGAGTTCTGTGGCAACTGCCATAACGAAATGAATCCATACGGAATATGGGTTAAAAGCACTCAGCTGGAGTGGAAGGAGGGGCCTTATGCGGCTGAGGGAGTGCGCTGTCAGGACTGCCACATGCCGAAGGGTGGGCCGTATCAGCTGGCGCTCATGGGCGGAACCTATGATGACGCAAGGCTTCATCTCTTCCACGGCGCCCACGACCCCGGAAAGGTAAGGGGTACGATAGAGGTCAGGATTGAACCTGACATGCGCCTGGCAGAGCCGGGAGAGACAATAGTCTTCACCGTGGCGCTGTTCAACCAGAAGACCGGGCATAAATTCCCGACAGGCTCCGTTGAAGATCGCATTGCATGGCTTGATGTAGAGGCCACTGATGCAAAGGGAAACAAGTACCACCTGAACGTTGACAAGAAGGGATTTGAGGGTGAGGAGTATACTATATCAGGCGATTATCTTGCCTATCAGGATATGGGTATACCTCTTAAAATTAAGGATTTCAAAGGTGTTCAGCGTGACGGTATTCCGTTCGGAAACAGGATATTCCGGATGCCTTACTTCGATGAGCAGGGTAATATGACAATTATGCAGTGGAACACCTTTTCGCAGGGAGTCGATTACCGCATCGGACCGAGGGAGACGAAGGTTGAGAAGTTCACATTCAAAATTCCTTTTGAGGCTGCTCCCGGGGAGATGACGGTGCACGCTGCACTGAATTATCAACTCCTCGTAAAGCCTGTGGCCGATTATCTGAAAGTCCCGGCTGATGAGTCGGCAATTTTAATGGTCAACGACCATTCCACGAAAGTTGAGATTCTTCCCTAAACAACCTGAAACCAAAAATTATCAATATGAAAAAGTCAATATTTACCGGGGTTGTTATCCTGGCTGTCATATTTTTGCTGATCATACCGGTAAGAAAGGCTGATGCCATCCCGGCTTTTGCAAGGAAATACCAGATTAGCTGCCAGGTGTGCCACTCGCCAGCGATGCCAATGCTGAAAGCCTTTGGAGACGAGTTTGCAGGTGCCGGTTTCAGGATGACCGACTATGAATCACCGCGGTATTTTATAAATACCGGTGATGACAGGCTCTCTCTCTTCAGAGAGGTGCCGCTGGCAATCAGGATCGACGGCTTCGCCTCTGTCAACTTCAACAATGAGGGTACTGCTGATTTCGGTGCCCCCTTTGTGGTTAAGATCTTATCAGGAGGTGAGCTTTCAGACAAGTTGTCGTACTATTTTTATTTTCTAATGAATGAACGTGGCGCAATAGCAGGTCTGGAGGATGCATTCCTTATGTATGCCGATGCCTTCAACTCTGGTATCAATTTCTACATTGGCCAGTTCCAGACGTCTGATCCTCTCTTCAAGGGCGAATTGCGGCTTACCCTCGAACCCTACAAGATCTACGGGGTAAAGCCTGCCAACTCCTCAGTTGATCTGAAATATGACAGGGGGATAATGTTTGACAAAGGATTCTCATCCGGGACAACGATAGTAGGCGAGATTGTAAACGGAAGCGGTTTGGGTGAGGCAAGTGAGGGATACCTCTTTGACAAGGACAAGTATAAGAACTATATGCTACGGATAAAACAGGACATCGGGAAAAGTATATCGGTCGGCTTCTTCGGGTATACCGGTAAGGAGGTAATAAGCGGCCAAGCCCCTGATCCTTACGTCAGCGAGATGAAGATGTACGGCCCTGACCTGTCTGTTGATATTGACGGAAGGCTTTTGATTAACATGCAGTATGTATGGAGGACCGACTCTGATGTTTTCGATGCTGGCGGAGAGGTTCACCTGACAGACGTTAAAACCCATGGAGGCTTTGCAGAGGTAATATACGCTCCTAAAGGAGATATGAGCAAGTGGTACATGACAGGCCTTCTGAATCTTGTAGATTCCGACCTTGACCAGTTTGATTATCAGTCCGCTACGCTTCATTACGGGTATATCATGCGCAGAAATGTACGTCTGGTGGCAGAAGGTACCTATATCTTTTCGGGCACACCCTACGCCAAGGCAAGCGTGGGATTTGTCTCCGCATTCTGAACTTTAGCGGCAGCACTTTGTTTCTTTTTCAGTCTTTTTAGCATCCTAAAACACGCTACCTATGAAGAAGCTTCTTATTGTTATTTCGGCTATCCTGGTTGTTTCATGCACAGGAAAAAAGAGCCCGGAGATCGGCCAGTACACAATTGACCAGTTCTACAAGAATGTAAACATCGGGTTTTCAGCTTTCTCCCCTGATGAATCAAAACTTCTTGTAACCAGTAATGAAACAGGTATTTATAATGTTTTTGAAATCAGCCTGAGTGATGGTTCAAAGAAACAGGTCACAAACTCCACAACCGAATCGTTTTTTGCGGTCAACTATGTTCACGGCACAAACCAGATCCTCTATTCTGCGGATAAGGGCGGAAACGAAATCAGTCATATCTATCTGCTCAGTGAGGACGGTACAACGGTTGACCTGACTCCGGGAGATGAGGTAAAGGCTTCATTCAACGGATTCAGCAAGGACAAGAAGGTGATGTACTTCTCCACCAACAGTCGCGATCCCCAGTATTTTGATCTTTACAGGATGAACGTTGGTGAGTGGAAAGCAGAGATGATCTGGGAGAACAAGGAGGGGTTTGAATATTCCGGATCAACAAAGGACCGGAACATTCTCGCCCTGGCAAAACCAATTACATCCAGTGATAACGAATTGTTTCTATATGACAGACTGACGGGTAAAACCACTGAAGTATCAGAGCCTGACAAGCCGGGTTCATACTCGGCTTCAGGATTCTCGAATAACAATTCCAGTTTCTACTATACAACAAATGTCGGCAAGGAATTCTCTTACCTGGTGAAGTATGACATTGCCACAGGCGGACGTGAAGTTCTGTACGAGACGGACTGGGATGTAACCGGTTGCGCGTTCAGCGAGAATGAGAAATACAAGATAATCATCGTCAATGAGGATGCGCGTATAAAGTTAAAGATCATCGATCAGTCAACCGGTATGGATGTTGCCTACCCTGAGATCCCCGGTGCGAATATCGAGAATCTGTCAATATCAGAAAGCGAAAAATTTCTTCTGCTTGGGCTCGGCACATCCAGGACTCCCGGCGACCTTTACCTGTTTGAGTTTGGTGGTACCGAACTGAAGAAGCTCACGAGCAATCTGAACCCCGAGATCAATACAACCGATCTCGCCGAGGCCGAGGTAGTCCGATATCCTTCCTTTGACGGACTGGAGATACCAGCCATATATTACAAGCCACTCACCGCGACCAAAAAGAATAAGGTCCCTGCACTTGTAATGGTGCACGGCGGCCCGGGCGGGCAGTCCATGACCTACTACGATCCCGTCACCCAGTATCTTGTCAATCACGGATATGCTGTCCTTGCTGTAAACAACAGAGGCAGCAGCGGTTACGGAAAGTCGTTCTACAAAATGGATGACAGGAACCACGGCGACAAAGACCTGAAAGACTGCATCTGGGGCAAGAAATGGTTGCAGGCACAGGAGTATATTGATACAGCAAAGATCGGTATCATTGGCGGAAGCTACGGAGGTTTCATGACTATGGCCGCCATGACATCAGCCCCGGATGAATTCAAGGTTGGCGTTAACCTCTTTGGCGTCACCAACTGGCTTCGCACCCTGAAGTCAATCCCGCCATGGTGGGCTTCATTCCGTGATGCACTCTATACTGAGATGGGTGATCCATTCACCGCCGACTCGGTAAGATTGTACAATATCTCACCGGTGTTCCACGGGCAGAATGTCAAAAACCCCGTAATGGTGCTTCAGGGCGCCAATGATCCGAGGGTTCTCCAGGTGGAATCGGATGAAATGGTAGAAGCCATCAGGGCCAACGGTGTCCCGGTGGAATATGTAATCTTCCCTGACGAGGGACACGGTTTCATAAAGAAGGAGAATGAGATCAAAGGCTACTCACAGATACTTACATTCCTTGACAAGTATCTGAAAGGAATAGGAGAAGAGGTATAACAACAGCATTCACATAAATAGGGCCGGTGATCAGAGCAGATCACCGGCCTTTTCTGTCTTGCCGGTGAAGGGCTCGGTAGCACGGGAGAAGATGCCGTGAACATAAGCGATGGCCATGCCGTAATTGGTAACGGGGATGCTGTGCTTCTTCGGTTCCCGCAGGCGATTTACAAGCTGGCGGTGTGTCACCATGCATCCGCCGCACTGTATCACAAGGGCATAATCTTCTATGGGACGGGGGAAGCTGTCGAGTCCAGATACGTTGTCAAACTCCAGCTTCTTCCCGGTGAAATTTGTGAGCCACCTTGGTATCTTCACCCTGCCTATATCATCACAAGAGACATTATGTGTGCATGACTCCAGCAGCAGTATCCGGTCGCCATCCTGTAACTCTCCTATTTTCGGAGTTCCCTTAAGGTACTCTTCAAAGTCTCCCTTCTGCCTTGCCAGAATGATGCTGAAGCTTGTCAGGGGTATGTCCCGAGGTATGGAGGCATCGGCCTTCAGGAAGACCTGGCTGTCAGTTATTGCCAGCGCCGGCTTAATGCCGGTACGGCGCAGGAAGGCATCCACCTCCCTCTCTTTCAGGACAATGGCGGTGCAGTCGTTGTCAAGTATGTCACGTATCACCTGTACCTGCGGCAGAATAAGTCTCCCCTCCGGAGCTTCGATGTCAATGGGTGTTATAAGCAGGACAATGTCGCCCAGGCTCACCAGGTCGCCGATCAGTCCACGGCTCTTCAGTGCTGTAGCCGGCATAGCCTCCTTCAGCACCCTGAGAAGCTCAGTGTTGTATTCTTCAGGCCGCAGGGCGGAATAATCAGTAATCTCACGGCCGGTCTGGCTTCTGACCTCCTCGCGGAATTTGTCAGTCAGAGGAGTAATGTCACTCTTGTTGTGTACGAGCACATATGGAATATCAAGCTTGCCGAACTCTTCGGTCAGGTCTGCCTCAAAACTGTCGAAACTGTTGTCAGCAAGGACGAGGATGGCGAGGTCAATCAGCTTCAGAGCTGCCATTGATTTTTTTATTCGCAGCAGTCCAAGCTCACCGGTGTCGTCAATGCCTGCAGTGTCAATGAAGATAAGCGGACCCAGCCCGTGCACCTCAATACTCTTTTTTACAGGGTCGGTTGTGGTGCCTGCAATGTCCGAGACAATGGCAATATCCTGTCCCACCAAAGCATTGATGAGCGAGCTCTTGCCCACGTTCCGTCTGCCGAAAATCCCCACATGGGGTTTGGTGTCTCTGCCTTTTGCCTTCATCTGTTTATCACTCTTCAAGATCCTTCAGCCTGTACCCTCCCTGAACAAGGTTATCAGCCCTGAGTAACTCTTTCAGTTTTGCGGGATCAACAAAACCGAGTCTTTCATTCGCTTCAAAGATGTCAAGCCCTGAATCTTTCATGCAGGCCGCCATCTCAGCTGCTTTTTTGTACCCGATGATGGGAAGAAGTGCAGTGGTGACGGCGGGGCTTGCCAGCACGGTTGCCTCCGAGGTGCCGGATTCAATTTCAAGACCATGGAGGAGGTGTATCACGACTGATCTGCCGGATGCAATCAGCAGCTTCAGACTCTCAAGCAGAGCATGGCCTATTACCGGGAGGTAGGCATTAAGGTCAAGGCAGCCCTGTGCTGAGAGCCCGGCAATGAGCTGGTCATTGCTATAAACCCTGTGGGAACAGCTTATAACAAATTCGGGGATAACCGGGTTGACTTTACCCGGCATGATTGAGCTGCCTGTCTGTTTCTTCGGGATTGTCATCGCGCTGTTGCCATGGATGTCGGAGGCCAGAAGCCGCAGGTCGCTAACCATCTTTTCCATGTTGACGGCATGAGCCTTGATGATTCCATGTACCTCTACAAAGGGGTCAAGGTTGGAGGTGGCGTCGGATAGGTTCTCTCCCCGTGTGACAGGCATGCCTGTCAGCTGCTGCAGCCGGGGTACCACCTCTGCTACGAAATACCTGGGAACCGTTATAGAGGTCCCAATGGCCGATCCGCCCAGGTTGACAACCTTGATACGTTCGAGGCACTTTGAGACGCGCCACCAGTCGCGCGACAGAGCATCGCTGTAACTGCTGAAGAGGCGGCCGTAGGTTGAGGGAACGGCCTCCTGCATCTGTGTATAGGCAATACGCAGTGTGTTCCGGTGTCTCTTTTCAAGCTCCTCCATCGCCTTGCGAAGCTCATTTATGCCATCCTCAAGCTCAAGGAGCAGTTGCATTGCAGCCACGCGGAGGGCAGTGGGCACAACATCGTTGGTCGACTGGAAGATGTTTGCATCTTCAATGGGGTCAATGATTTCATAGTCGCCCGGCATGCGGCCAATGATCTGCAGGGCGCGGTTTGCTATAATCTCATTCATGTTCATATTAATGCTGGTGCCTGCACCTCCGGACAGTGCCGGCACCAGGAAATCACAGAAGTGTTTTCCGGCAGCACATTCATCTGCAGCGGCGGCGAGAGCATCCAGCTTCTCAGCACTTACCACCCTGACCTTCATCCTGCCAGGAGTGTACTGTTTTGCTGCTTCGACAAAGAAACCGGCGGCGGTAAGGTAGCAGGCTCTCTTTGTCAGAGCCATAGCCCTGTACCATTCGATATGAAAAGAGGTTTTGTCGGGGAAATTCTCACTGGCTCTCACCGAATTAATGCCGTATAAAGCATTGTCATTCAGCTCCTTTTCTCCAATAAAGTCCTTCTCTGTACGCATCGGCAGACATTTATTCATCTCCTGTACCCGGCAGGGACAGTTTTCGTGCCTGGGCTTCGGCATCAATCTCCTCACTCCTTTTCTGCAGGTCGTCTATTGATATGATCTTTGCCCTTTTCTCGGTGGGAGGGTTAAGTTTCTCGGACTTTTCGAATTCGATTACCTGCTTCTGTATCTCCTCGGGAAGATCTTTTTCGCTCTTCAGAACGAGATCAATAAACTCCTTCTGGAAGAACTGGTCTACCTGTATCCTTCTCTTGGTGGTATGGGCAAACTTGCCGATGATGCGGCAGATGCTGTCACGGTCCTCGGGGCTGAGTTTCTCGGCGAGATCGTATTCCTCTATTTTTTTCAGTGAGAGGATGACAGGCTCGATAGAGTCACGGGTTATAACAAAGACATCGTAGTCGCCCAGCCGGTAGGTAAGCTGCTTCAGTTTATCGATTGTGTTGGTCGGTACAACGAGGAACGCCGATTTCTTAACGTTATCCTGGCTGGCGTATTTCTTCAGGTTTTCTGCCTGTGACTTTATATATACCGGGAAGTTTGAGAGGTCATCGTTTGCCGGGCTCTTGGCATCGAAGATTATATATTCCCCGCTGATCTCTATTGTGTTATCTGGGTTTCCCCTGAAGGGTACCTTGTCGATGTAAGTTACATGGTTGATGTCGCAGATCCTGATGATTGTATTCTTCACGTCGGCCTCATGTTCGGCCCACTGTCTCTTCATCGCCTCGAAGCGGTCAGCGGCCTCCCTGACACGGTCTTCATTCAGCTTCCTCCGTTCTGCTTCGAAGCTCTCCTTGGTCTGGTTCAGGCGGGCGATATTTTCGCTGTAGGTTCTGACGTTATCTTCCTTTGTAGCCTCGAAGGCCGCTATTTTCCTTGTCAGCTCATTGATGGTGCCGGAGTGCTCCCGCATGCGGCCGTTGAGTTCCTCCAGGCTGGCGTCTTTGCGGGCCGAAAGAAGTTCGACATCTCTCACCCTCTGAGTTAGGTTTTCGTTACGTGTGGAGATATCGGAAAAACGGTTTTTCAGTTTTTCTATGCTCTCCCTGCCTGTTTCAAGCTCACGGGCGAATGACCTGTACTCCTCATAGGCATCAAAGCTGAGCGTCCGGATCTTCCTCCAGTGGAAGAGTCTCTGCCAGAAGCTGATATCCTTTATCTGGGCAAAAAACAGGTTAAGTTTTTCCATGAAGACAAAGTTAGCAATTCTGTCAAGGCAAAGGGGCAGGGTGTTAAAGGTGTTTTTTCAGTTCGGTCACGGAGGTGACGGCAAACACGTTGGCTAAGGTTTTACCCTTAACCGCCATTGCCATTACACCGGACACAAGTATCTTTTTGTCGCGGAAGACAGTGCTCATTCTCTTCAGATAATCTTCAGGCTTTTCGTACGGCAGCCCGGTAAGTGACCCGGTAATAATGATGTCGGGATGCCATCGGGCGACCACATTGGTCATGGCATTGAAAGGTGTTGACTGGCCCAGGTAAAGTATATCATGGCCTTCCTTTTTTACTATGAAGGCAAAGAAAAGGAGTCCCATCTCATGCAACTCACTCTCCGGGAGGTATAGAAGGACTCTCTTTTTGTCGGATCTGTCCGTATCAGGAAGTGAGTCGGTGGCCACTATCAGTCTCTTGCGGAAGATATTTGTCATGAAATGTTCCGCGCCGATGTCAACCGTGCCGGTCTGCCACATGATCCCTACCCGTCTCATAAACGGGAAAACGATCTTTTCAAAAGTTTCTTCAAACCCCCTGCTGATTATTGACCGCATCAGGTTCTCGTTTATGGACTTTTCATTGAAGTCGGTCATGGAGACCACAAGCGAATCGAGCTGGGTATCGGTATCAGTTGTCACTTTTGTCAGGAGGGCTACCTCCCTGCTGATCTCGGCACCCGTCATGGAAGCTATCTTTGAGATCTTGACCCCGTGACGGTAAAGAATGGAGATATTAATTATCCGTATGAGGTCATCATCATCATACCATCTCCGGTTGGTGTCGGTGCGGTGCGGCTTGATGATACGGTATCTTCGTTCCCAGATCCTGATGGTACCTGTCTTGATACCGGTTAGCTTTTCAAGTTCGGCTATGGTGTAGCGGTCCATTGTATGCAATGTTCGGAGGTTAAAAATAATATTTTGTATTGATTTGAGGATTACTTATTGAACAAAAAAATAAGCGACGCGCACCAGGCGCGTCGCTTTTAATAATCGGATCATATATTGAAACCTTACGGCAGAAGAACCTGGTCAATCACGTGGATCACACCGTTTGAACCCTGAACGTCAACAGCAACAATCTTAGAATTGGTGTTGATTGCGGGTGATGCACCAAGTGTCACGCTGATGGTTCCGTTAAGTGTCTCGACGTTACCTGCCTGAAGCTGAGTGGAGAGGACGTTACCGCTGACCACGTGATAGGTAAGTATCGGAACAAGCTGGGCAGCTGTCAGATCAGCAATACCTGAGACGCCAAGGGCTGCGAAGAGAGCCTCGAAAGCAGCGTTTGTCGGGGCGAAGATTGTGAAGGGACCGGTTCCGTTGAGGACATTAACCAGGTCTGCTTTCACAACTGCCTGAACGAGGATGCTGAATGAGTCATTGTTCAGAGCTATGTCCACAACTGTCTGGGGAAGCAGAACCTTATCTATGACATGTATCACGCCGTTCTTTACATCCACATCTGCTGCGGTGACATTGGTGGTTTTGTTAAGTTTGACACCTGATGCCACATCAACTTTCAGACTGAGGTATGAACCCTGTGAAGGACTTAATGTCTTATAGTAACCGGAGGTGATCATTGATGATTTTGCTTCTGTTCCCAGCACGTGGTAGAGAAGGATCGGAGTGAGAGCCTCCTTGGAAAGAGCGTCAACGCCGGATACACCCAGTTCTGTAAACAGAGCAGTGAAGGCGGCGTTTGTGGGAGCAAATACCGTGAAGTTACCTGTACCATTAAGTACGTCTACCAGATCAGCTTTGGTGAGTGCCTGTACAAGTGTAGAAAAATTGTTGTCTGAGAGAGCATATTCTGCTATGGTCATATCGGCAACAGGCGTCATCTCTTCTTCTTTTTCACAGCCTGTCAGTGTAACGATCCCCAGGAGGGCGATCAGTCCGAAAGTAAGGGTTTGCTTTTTCATGATGTTCAAGTATTAGTGAATAATTAATTTTGAAGATAGAACGTCATGGGTCAGTATAATGTTCAAGTATGAGAATATAAAAATGTACAAAAAAGTGATTTGCCAATGGAAATAGCACTAACAGAGTAATTATAATGCGCAGGAATACAGTGCTATAGAATCGAAGTGTTAAAATATGTTAAATGTACATGAGTATGAGGAATAATATAAACAAATTATTCCTTGGTCCAGATGCGGGTGTTGAGGTTCAGATCCTCAACAATTTCTGTGAGAAGGATCAGGAACCGCAGGTTTTCCTCAAGGAAGTGATAGTCTGCCGCAGGTTTGAAGGGGCGCAGTTCAAAGAGGTCCTTATACATGCTTATGGCGATATAGACCTTTGAGTCGAGAAATGAGAGGTAGACTCTTGTGTTCCATTTCCTTTTAAAAGCAAGGATTCTTTCCATCAGTGCCGGGGTCAGGATGTATCTGGCCTCAACCTGGTCATCGCCGTAGACGCAGAACTCCTTCTCGAAGCGCGGGTCTTCGAGCCTGATGAGTTTGCCTCTGCCGGGAGAGAAAGCCTGAAGGTTCTGTCCGAACCTCCCGAAGAGCTTCTCAGCGGTGTCGGGTACAACTACAGTATGAGTTTTGAAATGTTTGTTGAAATCGGCAATGATGAAGAGACCCCTGAATATTGTAGTATATTTTTCGTTTTGGCGGGCGCCTGATTCGCTGCTGCTCTTGTGTCTGGCCGTCACTTCGGAGAATTCAATATCAGTTTTGCCAATCCTTCCCCTGAAGTAGTCCTCGCCACGGTATCTGTCAACTGAAAGTTTGAATATCCGGCTTCTGACAAACTTATTTTGGATGATGTACCCGTCAGGCGAGTAGGTAAGGCCCTCATCGGCATATGCGGCTATGCGTGCAATAATCTTCTCCTTATACTCCTTCCGGAAGCTTTTGCTGACCAGGCCTGTCACCACCAGTCCGGCAAATGCGGTAATGAAAATTGGTGCTGGTTTGGGAAAGTTCGAATCACCCGGAATCAGCACTATCTCAAGGAAGATTGTAGCTGCTGTTATGAGCATTACTGTCAGTGCGCGCCTGTTTATATCCTTACGCTGGCGGTCGATGGTTTCCAGGTCAGGACGGAGCTCGTTCTCGTAATACTCTCTGAAATTGACGTATTTGCTCATCCGGAAGTCTTTTCGCTAGGCGAGGTTTGCGGGTGGTTTCGAGGTTATTTCTACCCTTTTTGCCTCCGGGATCTCGAAGAGTGTTCTCCTTTTATAGTTCATCATCGAAGCAATCAGGTTTGACGGGAAGACTTCGATTGTGTTGTTGTATTGTGTAACCGCTGCGTTAAATGCCCGGCGTGATGCAGCCAGTTGCTCCTCTACCTCATTGAGACTACCCTGCAACTGCAGGAAGTTGTTGCTGGCCTTCAGGTCGGGATAATTTTCAACGGCAACCAGCAGCCCGGTCAGTCGTTGCCCAAGCCGGTTCTCTATAATCACACGCTCCTCTGCTGTAACGGTCTGTGACAACGCCTTGATCCTGAGTTGTGTCAGCTCGGCGAGGGTCTCCCTTTCATAATTCATATAAGCTTTTACGGCCTCAACTATTTTGGGAATGAGGTCATATCTCTTCCTCAGCATAACATCGATGGAGGCGAAAGCATTTTCCACATCGTTCTTCCTCCGGATCAGGGAGTTGTAGATCAGAACTAAAGTTAGCAGCAGTACAACCGCTGCCGCTATGACTGCATAAGGCATTAAAGGTGTTGTTTAAAGGTTCAGCATCATTTGTTTGGATCATGAGATCACCGGAGAGGTAAAAATAACTATTTTAATCTTTTCAGAGGCACAAAACG
This sequence comes from Bacteroidales bacterium, assembly GCA_041740815.1. Lineage (GTDB taxonomy): Bacteria > Bacteroidota > Bacteroidia > Bacteroidales > VadinHA17 > SR-FBR-E99. The sequence goes on along the minus strand of JBGSLG010000114.1, from coordinate 15,115 downwards.
TACCGGTTCAAGCCTCTGTTCCGTGATCTTCCCCTTCCTTTTAGTCAGCACTATGAGTTGCTGGACCGTGGCAGGATTGCCAACCGGCATAATGAGCCGGCCACCTTCGGCCAGTTGTTCTTTCAGCGGTTCAGGTATGTGGTCTGCAGCAGCAGTGACCAGGATAATATCAAATGGGGCATGTTCCGGCCACCCCTTGTATCCGTCGCCGGACCTGACCACGATGTTCCGGTATCCGAGCATTCTGAGTCGTGCTTCAGACTCCCTGGCCAGTTCGGGAACGATCTCAATAGTGTAGACTGAATCGACTATCTCGGCCAGAACTGCTGCCTGATATCCTGAGCCCGTGCCTATCTCCAGCGCCTTCTTTCCCTTTGCCGGCCTGGCCAGCTCGGTCATGTGGGCCACAATTAAGGGTTGGGAAATGGTCTGGTTGTACCCTATGGGCAGTGGCCTGTCGCTGTAAGCCTCCGAGGCGTATGATGCCGGCACAAAGAGGTGACGCGGCACTTTTCTCATGGCCCTGAGGGTCCCGGGGTCACTGATGCCTCTGGCGACTATCTGGCTCTGGACCATGTTGTTGCGGGCAGTGGTATAGCGGTCATCCTGCCGGGCCTGAGCCAGGATGCAGATTGTGGGCAGTAAGAAAAGCAGGCTATTCATATTAAATTCCTGATACAAGTTACAAAAAAGCTGGCAGAGTGACTAACGGTCAGTCGTGGGTTCTTTCCCCTGCTGTCCGGCATGTTTTATCTGTTCACTTTTTTCTACATTCATATCATGAAAAAACTGGTAATTCTTACAGGAGCGGGGATGAGTGCCGAAAGCGGCATTAAAACGTTCCGCGACAGCGGCGGTCTCTGGGAGCAATACCGCGTTGAAGATGTTGCATCGATTGATGCCTGGCACCGCAACCCGGACCTTGTGCAGAAGTTCTACAATGAGCGTCGCCGGCAGTTGGAGAGGGCTGTTCCGAATCTGGGCCATACCGGTCTTGTGGCGCTGGAGGGAATATTCGATGTGCATATCATCACCCAGAATGTGGATGACCTCCACGAAAAGGCCGGCAGCAGAAATGTGCTGCATCTTCACGGCCTGCTAACCCAGGCCCGCAGCAGCAAGAATCCAGATGAGATCATTGAGATCGGTTGCCGTGATATATTGCCAGGAGAGAAGTCTTCTGACGGTTCGCCACTGAGGCCGAATATCGTCTGGTTCGGCGAGGCTGTCCCTGCCATGGAGCGGGCCGCTGACATAGCATCCAGGGCAGATCTCTTTGCAGTGATAGGCACTTCGCTAAATGTCTACCCTGCGGCAGGGCTGATACATTATGTACTTGCGAAGACCCCTGTCTTCCTTATTGACCCGAAGCCTGTGACAGTATATACAAACCACAAGGTTGATTACATCGCCGAAGGAGCAGGGAAGGGTGTGGCTATTCTTTCCGAAAAACTGAAAGCGTTTCTCTGAAGTCAAAAGTCACAAGTCGAAAGCCGAAAGTCGAAAGGCAGGCTGCTGTTATATCTTCTTCAGTGAACTTATCCGCTTACGGATAAAGCAACTGATTGTCGTTTAGCGTTGCGAACTGTTAATAAATGCTAAACAGATGACCGGGAGAGGCTTCGTTTTACGAATATGTCTAAATTTCCGGACGAAATCTGAAAAAAACGATGAAAAAGATCCTTTTCACTCTTGTAGCAATATTGTTCTTTGCCAATGGCTCCTATTCACAGAATAACAAGGTCACTGACCGCATCATTGAGCTTGGTCAGACAGATAACCGTACGATGCATCATCTCGATGTTGTATCCAATCGCATTGGTGGCAGGCTTGTCGGTTCCGATGCCTATGAGAATGCAGTGGAATGGTGCGCATCGCAGTTCAGGAGCTGGGGCATGGAGGTGATCCTTGATGAGGCCGGCACCGTGCCGGTGGGATTCAACCGCGGCCCCTGGTTCGGGAGGATGCTTTCTGATAATGGAATGATCCTTCATTTTGCCACTCCATCATACACATCCGGTACAAAGGGGGTCCAGCGCGGCCATGTGCTCCTGGAGCCGAAGAGCAAGGATGAGTTTGACCGGATGAAAGGAACACTGAAGGGCGCCTGGGTGCTCATAGGGGGAACGAATACCGGATGGCCGGTCGACTGGTCGCCTGCAGCCGACAGCGCCAGGGCTGCAACCATTGCCTTCAACGATTCGGTGGCAAAGATCAACCGCGAGATCATGCGTGAGAACATGACTAACAGGGCCAATCCCCCAAAGGATCTCCATAAGCTCAAGGAGGAGCCCGCACTCTTCTACCGTGAGATGTGCGAAGCCGGGATCCTTGGCGTTATACAGTCGTCAGAAGTACCCATACGGGCTCTCTATGACAGGAAGAACATCGACAGGCTGACCTTTGACAACCTGCCGACGGTGTGTGACATTAAGCTCGACGAGGATCAGTATGAGATCATCGCTGAGATGGCAAAGGAGAGACAGTATTTCCTCCTGGAGTTCGATATAAGGAACCACTTCAAGCCCGGTCCGGTAAAATATTACAGTGTCATAGGTGTGATAAAAGGGAAGAAGTACCCGAATGAGTATGTGATGATGGGCGGACATCTCGATGCCTTCGATGTTGCAACCGGGGGTGTCGATGACGGCTCCGGCCTCAGTCCCACAATGGAGGCTGCCCGGCTGATAATGGAGTCAGGCGGCAAGCCGGACCGCACAATCCTGGCATGCCTCTGGGCCGCCGAGGAGTTCGGACTGGTAGGCTCCAGGCACTGGGTCGAAAACAATAAGGATAAGCTCCCGAATATATCCAGTTACTTCAATCGCGACGGCGGCCCTACACCTACCATGGGAATTACCGTTCCAGAGGCTATGTATGCTGATTTTGAAAAGATATGTAAGCCGCTCAACAGCATCAATCCCGAACTCCCCTTCACCCTGAAGAAGCGCACGGAGCCGGCTCGCCCACGTCCGGCCACTGCCGGAGGTTCTGATCATGCTCATTTTGCCATTAACGGGGTACCGACTCTCAGGTTTGATGAGCCTGATGTCAAGGGTTACAACTTCAATTACGGGGAGATATGGCATACCGAACGTGACACTTATGATAAGAGCATTGCTGAATACCAGGAGCATACTTCAGTAGTTACTGCGGTGATTGTTTACGGCCTGGCCAATCTTGATCACCTGTTATCACGTGAAGGACTTTATTCTGATAATTAGCAGAAGAAAAGGTCTGTCAAGCTGAATTTCTCTAAATTTATGGGCAATTGATACCCTATGAATTGTTTTCTGACAGGTGCTACCGGATTCATCGGAAACAGACTGGCTGAACGACTGTCGGCCGAAGGCCATTCAGTCAGATGCCTTGTCCGCTCACCGGATAAATTCAGGATACTTTCACATCTTCCAGGCCTGAGTCCAGTGCTGGGAGACCTTGATAATACTCCAGCGCTTGAAGAAGGGGTAAGGGGGTGCGATACGGTATTTCATCTTGCTGCTTACGCTAAACCATGGTCAAAGGACAAAAGTCTGCCACGCAGAGTCAATGTAACAGGTACAGAGAACCTGCTCATGGCAGCATTGAAGGGAGGTGTCAGGAGGTTTGTATTTACCTCCTCGGCTGCGGTGATTGGTCCCTCGCCCGGGGTGGATCCGATTGATGAGGAATCTCCGAGGATAGTGCCGTACTTTAATGATTATGAACAGACCAAGGCCGAAGCTGAGGATCTTGTCAGGAGTTATTGCAGGGGCGGCATGGAGACGGTTACAGTCAATCCACCTCGTGTATACGGCCCCGGCCCCGTTAACGAGAGCAATGCCGTGACACGGATGATTAAGCTGTATGCACTGGGCAAATGGCATATTGTGCCCGGAGACGGTACCTGCTTCGGCAGTTATGTGCTGGTGGATGATGTGGTCAACGGACATATTCTTGCTGCACTCATGGGCCGTCCAGGGCAGCGTTATGCACTTGGAGGAGAGAACCTGACCTTTGATCAGTTCTTTGAAATACTGGCCGAGGTTACAGGTAAGCGTCCCTGGCTCATCCATCTGCCTGTCCGGCTGATGATTACGGCAGCAAGGATAATGGAGTGGCAAGCAGGTTTTACTGGCATAGCGCCTCCTATCACTGCACCGTGGGTGAAGAAATATCTCAATCACTGGAGCCTCAGCAGTGATAAGGCAGTGAGAGAGCTGGGCTACAGCTATACTCCTTTCAGAGAAGGAGTGAAGATCACTTTGGAGTGGCTGAAGAAAGAGGGAGAGATTGCATGACCACTGTCGGCGATGATTATGCTCCTGTCACCTGGGCAACTGTGCGACTGTCTGTCCTGATGGTCAGATGTTCAGGAACAGGGGCCGTGATTTTTCCGGTCCGTTCTGTCTCCGGAAAGTGGTAATTTTAATAAAGGAGTTTTTATTCAAAATGAGATTACTTCATATCTCAGGTTCAGTGCGTCTACCTGCAGGAGTCGTCCGGAGAGGACCTCGCCCGCGCCGGTGATTATCTTGATGACCTCGCATGCCTGAAATGACCCGATTATTCCGGGCAGGGCGCCTATCACCCCCTGTTCCGAAGGTCTGGCATCGGCTGCTTTGCGTGTCTCCTCCGGGTACAGGTCCCTGTAAGAAGGTCCTCCCTTGTAATTAAAGACAGAAACCTGTCCCATAAACTGCCCTACGGCGCCGTAGACCATCGGAATGCCCGCAGCGAGGGTTGCATCGCTGAGCAGATATCTTGATGCGAAGTTGTCGGTGCAGTCAACCGCAATGTCAAAGCCCGTGAGGAGCTCTGCTGCGTTCACTTCACCAAATCTCACAGGGTAAGTATGTACGGTCACATGCGGGTTGAGCAGCGAGATCCTTTCGGCTGCCGTTTCGGCCTTTGGTCTTGTAATATCCTCTGTGTGATAGAGAATCTGCCTCTGCAGGTTGCTGAGGTGAACCTCATCGGAGTCAGCAATGCCAATGGTACCGACGCCGGCGGCGGCAAGATACATAAGCACAGGAGAGCCCAGTCCGCCGGCACCGATTACCAGCACTTTCGCATTGCGAAGCATCTCCTGTCCCCGTTCCCCAATCTCCGGGATAATAATCTGCCTGTTGTAGCGGACGATTTCTTCTTTGGTCAAGCCAGTCATATCTGCTTCAGTAAAGTGTTATCTCAATCAAAATATGTCAGCTCTGTGGCCAGCTGCCTCCTGATCAGGTCAAACAACTGGCGCGTATTGCGTTTCTCTGAGAGTACAGGCAGGTCTTCAAAGTCGAAGAATCCCGCTTCGGTGGTCTCATTGCTGTCAGTTAGCTCACCTCCTGTAAGTTCACATAACAGCACTAACTTGTAATAATGATACTCCAGGGGTGGAAAGTTATGCCTGTCGGTGTCGATCACTGCCAGCACCCGGGTGACCCTGACCTCCAGGCCGGTCTCCTCACGGACCTCCTTAACAGCTACTTCTGCCGGAGAGTAGTTGATATCGGCGAAGCCTCCCGGGAGTGCGAACCCGCCATCGCTTCGTTCCCTGGCGAGGAGCACCTTACTGTCTTTGATTACCACGGACCTGATGTCAACCTTGGGAGTCTGAAACCCGGTCTCATTTGTAAAAAGATCCCGTATCTTATTAATTGGCTTGTCAGCGACAGAAGCCGCGAGCTGAATGCTCAGATCCCTGAGCTCTTCATAGCGCTGCCTGTCGAATTCATTCTCAGCATAATGCAGGCCCGCCTGTGCCAGGGCCTGTATTCTGCGGGCTGTCCTGAGTATTTCGTTTTCCGGGTTCACTCTGGTATAATACGGTTGCTAACTTATAAAAAAATTACCTTACTCTGTTGCAGCCATCGACGTCGGAACTTATAATCAGTGTGTTGGTCCCGAAGTGGTATGATTTTTGCTCGAAGGAAGGGTAACCTAATCTTCAATCTTGATGAAAAGAGAAAGATTATTCACTGCCTTTATAGCGATTGCTGCCATTTCAGGAATTATGGCTTCGTGTGAAAGAACCAAAAATGATCCTCCTCCGGGAGACCCGGTACCAATAGAGCTGACTCTTAAACAGAAGGATGTTGTTGACTCGGCTAACAAATTCGCCTTTGATCTCTTTTTACCCATAGTTGCGGAGAAGAAGGGGGCGGAGAACATCATGATCTCGCCCTTCAGCATTACAAGCGCCCTGTCGATGGTACTCAACGGTGCTGCCGGCGATACTTATGATGCGGTCAGGCATACACTCAGGTATGACGACAAGACCCTGCAGGAGATCAATGAGACCTATCTTAAGCTGATGAAGGATATGATCCCTGTTGACCCGAGAGTCACGATGGAGATTGCCAACTCAGTATGGGTTGAGAAACGGCTGACGGTAAAACAGCCTTATATTGATGCACTGAAGACATGGTATCTTGCCGAAGCCCGTAATATTGACGTGTCGGACCCGGGTGCCGTGGATATGGTCAACGGCTGGATCGAAGATAAGACTCATGACAAGATACAGGATATGCTTGACTATCTCAGTCCCGATCTGGCAATGCTGCTTATCAACGCCATATATTTCAACGGAAAGTGGAGATATGAGTTTGATATAAAAGATACGCAGAACAAACCGTTCTACCTTACACTTGGTAACTCTGTCCAGGTGCCCATGATGTACCAGGAGGAGAAGTTTGCAGTGACAACTACCGGAGACGCCACCCTGGTAGAGTTGCCATACGGTCAGGGTAACTACTCTATGGTGGTCATGCTTCCGGATGAGGATGTTTCACTTGCATCTGCAGCAGCGACTTTAAATCCGGAAGACTGGGCTGAGTGGATGCATAGGTTGTCAAATGGCACAACAGAGATTCAGCTTAGCCTGCCGAAGTTTGAATATGAATACAAGCGTGAGCTGAAGGATGATCTCACGGCTCTCGGTATGGGTATAGCCTTTGGCATGGGTGCCGACTTCAGCAATATCTCAGATCAGAGTATACTTATTTCCAGGGTATTGCATCAGACCTTCATCAAGACCGACGAAGAGGGTACCGAGGCTGCAGCAGCGACTGTTGTTGAATTTGAATTCACGTCGATGCCCATGACTACAGTTGTCAATATCAACCGGCCGTTCCTCTATTTCATCAGGGAGACAACTACAGGAACCATAGTGTTTATGGGGCAGGTGGTTGATCCCAGGTAATTGTCGATTGTCGATTTACGAATGGGATGATTTTACGGATGGTGCCTGCACCCTACCAAAACATGATTCTCTTTAAGTGCTGCTTTTGTATTCCATCAGCAGCGACTGGAATACCTCTTTAACCGTGAAAATTCGGGTAGCCCTGAAGGCATTTGCACCGGCAAAGGCATAACCCGCTTCAAAATTTCCTTTTAGTGCATTCATCAGAGCAACGATAATGCAGTAGGGACTTGATGAAATATCACAGGTCTTGATGCATTTGAACGGACAGGCTTTTGGCTGCTTTGTGCCAGCCCTGACCTTATCGATAAAATTGCTAAGGATAGCTCTTCCCGGCATACCTACCGGGCTTTTGATGATTTCTATATCACTTTCTGTTGCATCGATATAGGTCTGCTTAAAGTCCATTGAAGCATCGCATTCATCTGTAGTCACGAACCTGGTACCCATCTGGACGCCTGATGCTCCGAGAGCCATGATTTCCTTGATATCCTGTCCCGTATAGATACCACCGGCAGCAATTAACGGTATCTGAACGCCGTATTTTTCTTCGAATGGTTTCAGTTCACTGACTATTTCAGGAACAAGCTTTTGAAGCGTGTAATTACTGTCAAAAATCTGGTCTTCCCTGAACCCGAGGTGGCCACCGGCCTTCGGGCCCTCAACAATAACTGCATCAGGCAGATAGTCGTAATTAGTTTTCCATTTTTCACAAATAATCTTTGCTGCCCTTGCCGAGGAGACTATTGGTATCAGCTTCGTCTTACTATCCTTGTTGAGAAACGAGGGCATATCCAGTGGCAGGCCGGCTCCGGCGATCAGCAGATCGACTTTCTCGGCTATGGCGGTTTTGACCGTGTCGGCAAAGTTTGTCATTGCCACCATGACGTTTACTCCAATTACACCCGCTGTTTTTTCCCTGGCTTTCCTGATCTCCTCTTTAAGCCCTGCTATACTTGCTTCAAGAAAATTTTCCGAAAGGTTTTTATAAATCAGTCCGAGGCCTGCGCTTGATATGATGCCTGCGCCGCCCTCATTGGCGACTGCTGAGGCAAGTCCTGAAAGTGAAATCCCTACCCCCATGCCACCCTGTATGACCGGTACTGCGATCTCCAGGTTCCCTAATTTCAATGCTTTCACTATTTTACTTTTTTGAATTATCGTGCAAATGTATTCTTTAAATGAAAGCACGGGAGGCAAAACAGATAATTAACACAAATGCCAGTGAGAAATAAGGAGTAACGAGCTCTTTCTTGGGCTGATGGCGGGTCATTAATCTTACTGTCAGTGAGCCCGATACTGCCCTGCCGAAAAGTAGCTGGCCAGCTCAGCCATAGCCTGGCCGTTATTCTGCAGATCACGGATGATTATCCCTTTTTCTATGATTGCAATCCGGGTGCATATCTCAGTAACGTGGTTCAGGTCATGGCTTGAGATGATGATTGTAGCGCCGTTTTTCCTGTTATAGTCTGACAGCATCCTTTTGAGCAGTATTTGCGAAGTTGGATCGAGGCTGTTGAACGGCTCGTCGAGGATAAGCACACCCGGTTCGGTGATCAGTGCCGAGGCAACGCCGATCTTTTGCCTGTTTCCTTTTGAAAAGTCACGGATATATTTCCTGGTCTGACCCAATACCTCACCGTTAAAGAAATCGCTGAATCCTGCCATCCTCAGGTCCATCACCTCTTTCGTTAGGCGATACTCATCTGCAATGAAGCTGAAAAACTCCTCAGGAGTGAGGTATTCTATGAGGAACCCTTCATCGAGGTACGAGGCAGTATAGTCTTTCCAATCTTCTGCCCTTGCCACTATATGTTCACCCGAACTCACCTCGCCTCTGTCGGCCCTGATAAGGTCAAGCACAAGTCGAAGCAGGGTTGTCTTGCCTGCTCCGTTATTCCCTACCAGGCCGAATATCTCTCCGTTGCCGATTGTAAGGTCGCTGATATTGAGGACTGTCTTTTTGTTGTAGGTTTTTAAAAGATTTGTAACCTTGATCATGGCATGTCGGGTTAAGCTGAGAGTTTACGATATCCCTCGAGGGATTTGTACTTGCGTCGCATGAAAGTTTCAGCGATGATCTTTTTGAGCCACCATTTGGAGGAAGCGATAAAAATGAGGCCAAGGGAGGCAAGGATGATGATGGCCGTGCTCTCATCTGACACGAGGCAGACCAGTTGATAAATTCCGGTAGGAATCAGCACGAACAGAAAGGTCATGATAAACTGGGTTCCCTTCATGCCCTGATAGTTCATGAAAGTGCCTGCGTCCAGGTCTATCCGGGCGTCATTGAGAGTGGCCAGCAGCATTGTAATAAAGCTATTGGGACCAATTGTATATAGCATCAGAGCTGTCAGAAGAACCATATTAACCCTGCCTGAGAATGCAATCACGAAAGCAAGTGGAATAAAGTTGATCAGGGTAAGGAGCACCTGCAGATAATACTTGGCTCTGACATAAGCAACGAAATCGTTCTTTCTTGCCATTAATCCGTCAAAATAGGAGCTCTCCCAACTGAACAGAAGCTGACCGTATGACATCGATCCCAGTCCAAGTAGCATTGTTGTAATGAGAATAGTAAAGAATCTTCCCTGTGTTTCATCATTTATCAGGAAATAGAAAACTGCATATACCATGAAGAAGGGTACCAGGAGCATGGTATTCCTGGATCGTTTGTTGCGAAAGATCATAGATATCTCAAGAGACATATACCTGCCAGTGTCGCCCAGTCGGCTGAATCTTCCGGCGAAAGAGGCTCCCGGTGCTCTCAGCCGGTGCCGTGTGCCTGCCAGGTCTACCCTCAGGTGCCGGTGCAGCAACCGATGGATCAGCCATATGACGGCAGTAATCAGTACAGCAGTAACCAGGAATGGCAGCGGACGGCCATCTGCCAGAGCGTAGCCCAGCGCACGGGAGGGTTCGTAAAGTGAACCTTCCAGTCCTTTTGCCAGTGCAATGACTGCAGCAAACCCCAGAGGGATGGCCCAGTAAACGGAATTGATCCTCGTGAGCAAGCCGGTGAGCAGCCCCACCAGGTTATTCAGGATGATCAGCAGGATGCAGCCGGCAATAAAAAGCAGGGCAGCCGCAAACCCCTTTGACGGGCCGAGGACCGCCACAGCAAAGGGGATGATGATGAAGAACGGGAGGATATTGAAGAGGCTCAGACTGCTTCTGACAAGAAGATGAGTCACGAGTTTCTTTCTCCTTATGCGGAACCGCAGGTAGGGTATTACCTCCAGCGACGGTAACTGCTGCAGAAAGCACCTCATGATATAGTCGGCTGCCAGATAGTAAAGAATCCACATCATGAATTTGCCTGCTGCTTCCCCTCCTTCGCTTGCAAGAGCCGAACTTATGCTGAATCCAAGTATCAGAAACAGGGTAATAAAATAGAACCCGAGTAAGACGAAGAGAATTCTTGCTAACAGGTTTCTTCTCCAGCGTTCATTGCGGATAAACGACTTCCGGATATGAGAAAATAAATACATGCAGATATACTTTACCCACCTTCCTTATCAGGAATCTAATTTACTAAATAGTATCATTGTGAATCATTTCCATGGGGATATTTTAAGCCGGTGACCGGGAAATATTATTGTCATTCCGTTAAAAACCGGTTACTTTGCGCGCATGAATCTGACCTATATCGATCTTCTTGTCAGTGCGGTACTGGCCACCATTATGTTTGGGGTGGGGCTCTCGATCAACTTCAATGATCTGCAGCGGATCTACCGTTCGCCGAAGGCATTCATTCTTGGTCTGGTCTCTCAGATGATACTGTTGCCTTTGATAGTCTTCCTTATAATAGGGTTCACAGACCTTCCCCCGACAATTAAGGTTGGATTTATCATACTGGCTGCCTGTCCGGGTGGCACCACCTCAGGATTTGTTACGGTGCTTTTCAGAGGTAATGTGGCACTCTCCGTTTCGTTGATAGCCATCAACAGCCTCCTGACCCTGGCAACCATTCCGCTTCTCGTCAACCTGGCGCTGACAGTTTTCGCAGGCAGGCATTCTCCGTTCGAACTCCCATTGCTGCAGACCTTCCTTCAGATCTTTTTTATAACTCTGTTACCCGCCTTCAGCGGTGTTCTGTTAAGATATTACAATGAGAAAATAGCTGACAAGATTCAACGACCGGTAAGAACAGTGATGATCATCCTCTTTGCCGGGGTTTACGGAATTATTGCTTTCGCGAAAGAGTCAAGCGGCGGTTCAGGAATCACCGGGGCTGATCTGTGGAGTATCCTTCCGTATGCCGTTATAATAAATCTGGTCGGTTTTGCTGCAGGGATGGCAATGGGAATGTTTGGCAATACAGGCATAAGGACCTCATGGACAATAGGGGTGGAGGTGGCGCTTCAGAACACCACCCTGGCGCTGCTTGTTGCCGGGACGCTTATCCAGAGCAACGAGATGGTCAAGCCAGCCCTCGTTTATGCCCTCTTCTCTTTCTGGACAGCACTGCTGTATGGTGTAGTAGTCAAAAGGTACAATAAGTCGAAGTTGTTCGGGGAATTTAACTAGCCAGGGCGTGCAGGTGATCAGGCCTCTGGCAACAACACGCACATACCTGCGCTGTCTGGCATGCCGTCATGAGCCCGGCAGTTGCGATCACCAGGGAAAGGCTTTTAAATTTCATATCAGCAGCTATTTAATAATCTCAATATCAAATATTTCATGCCTGTCGAACTGAAGCCAGTATTTTATGGAGTTCCGTCTGACCAGTTCCCAGTATATGTCACTGTCAAGGCCGTAGATAAAATTGATCTCCTTCAGTTCCGAGGAAACCTTTTCGGACAGTTCCTTTTTAAGGGTAATACGGATTGTTTTGCCTTTGTGTGTAAAGTCAGCAGCACCGTAAAAAGGTTTTTCTGTGCTTACAGTCAGCAGTCCGTGTCCGGGTGTTGCTCCCGTGCTTACCTGGATGCCGTCGTTCATGCAGCTCAGGGGAGGGATGGAGCCGGCATGGGTGGTTACGCTCATCTCATCGACACCTGTGCAAAAATACTCGCGAGCCCTGATGCCCATTTTGACTCCGATGATTGCAAATACCCCGAGGTGACGGTGGAGTTCGTTTGCAATTACTCCCGAGGTCCACTCATCCTCTCCGTACCTGTTCCTTATGTCATTGACAAAAGGCTGAATATCAGGCATGTAAAAGGCAGTATCAGCCGGCATTTTCTTGACTGTCTGCATCCTCTCTACTGTCTCACCCCTGAGTATCTGAAGCGTAGCCTGCCGCAGTGCATCCATGTCTGCAGGAGCAAGATACCTGGCCTGGTCAATCGTGACGGTGGAGGTAAAGAGGCCCGGGAAATGCAGCATCAGTGGCGCCATCTCGTCAAATGCGGTATATACAAATGAGTGGGTTGGCATTGAGTTTATCAGAGCCATTACCCTGGTTGCATATGGGGAATGGATTTTACCGATCTCGTCCAGGAGGATTTCATCATAGAAGTGCTCTCCTCCACCTCCGGTGACGGTAACGGGAAGAGGCCCGGCAATGACTTTCCCGGCTGTTTCGGCTGAGGCCTTGTAATTAAATCCATCCTTCCCCGGCAGGCCGCTGTTGCTCCAGATGACCTGCTTCACCTTTTTGGTGAACTGCGGCACCTGGTCCATCGCGTCAGAAACAGTCTTCAGCGAGCCCAGGGCGATGAACGTCACGGGGGTGGTCTCTGCCTCCAACGCCTCACGTATCAGTCTGACGGCATCCTCTCCGCCGGCAACGGGCAGTCCGTCGTGCCAGAGGCTGTCGGCCATGGTTCTGATCTTTTCCCAGGCAATGGGAGCCTTATGATAGCCATCCGAGGCAGTGATGGCAAGTATTCTTACATCCGGTGAGGCCATCAGCAGGCATATTGCCTTCAGGTCGTCAATGCCTCCGTCAGAGTCGATTATCACGTAATGTCTTGGCTTCCATGGATGGGAGCCGGCAGGTATCATCAATACCAGAAGCAAAAATGCAAGTATAGTCCGTTTCATTTGTGGCGTTTCCCCAAAAGTAATAATTAACTCCGAAAGGAAGCAGGAGCACGCGCTTGTTGCAGAGTATGCCCGGGAGGAGCGATACATTCTGCCAATCAGATAAGCAGAAGCTTGCACCTGTTGCAGAGTATGCTGCCCGGCAGGTTGATCGGATATTGTTTTTTATTATCTTGACCACTCTAATCTGAGGCTTGTGAGGAAGAAGATCTGGTTGTGGTTTGTAGCCGGCATTGTGGCCGGGGTCCTTCTGTTTACAGGACTGGGGAAAGCGGTTCAGGCAACCTCAACAAACAATTTCTGTGCCTCATGTCATGTACATCCGCAGGCTACCTCGAGCTGGAAACAGGGGGTGCATTATGCCACTGAGTCAGGATACCGCGTCTCATGCGCTGAATGTCATCTTCCACCGAAAGGGGAGGGCTATCTTGTTGAAAAGGCGAAGACGGGAATGCGGGATCTGTGGAGTCACTGGACCAAAGACTCGACCGAGTTCGACTGGGAAGCGGCATCGACGCTCGAGAGAGCCTCAAAACACGTTTATAACTCCACATGCCTGAAGTGCCACGAGAATCTTTTCCCTGCCGCCCTTACCCGCGAAGGATCTGATGCGCATCTGTATTATAAGCAGATGACAGAAAAGGGAGAGGATCTCCAGTGCATAAGCTGCCATCTGAATGCAGGCCATTACATCAAAGGTTATCTGCATGGCAGCAATAAGGGATTCGGCAACACTGCCGGCACCCCAGACACTATCTTCGGTAGCCCGGCAGCTGTCACCTCGTTCGGGGATTTCACAGAGCAGATTCCCGGTTCAGGGGTATCATTCAGGATGATTGCATTAGCCGGGGGCCTGTTCACCATGGGAAGCCCGGAGGATGAGCCGTTGCGCGATGCTGATGAGGATGCAGCAGAGGTGAGAGTAGATTCTTTCTTCATTGCAGAGGTGGAGGTGACATGGGACGAGTACATGGAATTCTACAGGCAGACTGCATCTGAAGGCAGATCGACAGACACAGAAGGGGCACGGCTGAGTAAGGCCGGTGTTGATGCCATCAGCGGCGCCACACCGCCTTACGGGAAGCCTGACCAGAACTGGGGCATGGGGAGAAGACCTGCAATATCGATGAGTTTTCATGCAGCTGAAACATATTGCCGGTGGCTTTCAAAGGTGACAGGAAAGAGTTATCGTATGCCAACGGAAGCCGAATGGGAATATGCATGCAGGGCAGGGACTCAGACACCATATTTCTTTACAGGTGATCCGGATGAATACGATAAGAGGGGTCTTTTCGGACGAAAGCCCGACACAACAGTCATCAATACCTTTGTTATATACCGTGGCAACAGCCAGTCAAAGACGCAGGAGCCTTCGGCCGTGAAGGCAAACCCGTGGGGTCTTATTAACATGAGTGGTAATGTTGCGGAATTCTGTTCTGACATTTATGAAGGCACCGATGAGCATGTCATCAGGGGCGGATCATACCGTGACGGCGCGGCAGGTGTCAGGAGCGCGGCGCGCGATCACACCCGTACCGCTGAGTGGCTTAAGACCGACCCTCAGATGCCAAAGAGCATCTGGTGGTATTCGGATTGTTTTTATGTGGGGTTCCGGGTGGTGATGGAGTGGGATCAGGCAGCAGGGGTTAGGCAGTAGGCCAGTCTTCAGTCAGCAGTCGGCAGTCCACAGTCAATTAATTGATTACGACCGCAGGACCGCAAGACAGGAGCGAAGTGACAGACCTTCAGACCTCAGATTGAGGCTCCGCAATTGGCGGAGACTTAATCCCGATAACGAAGTGTATCGTAACTTTACGGACTTTCGACTTAATTCATAACTTTGAAAAACATATAAAACCATCATGAAAAAATCATCAATCTCAAGAAGAAACTTCCTGGGCACTGCAGCGGCTGCGGGGGCAGCAGGCATTGTTGTGCCGGCACTGATTA
>JBGSLG010000113.1:0-27602 GCA_041740815.1 Bacteroidales bacterium | reverse complement strand
AGATCAAGGAGAATGACGAAGTTACATTTGACCTCCAGGAAGGTAAAAAAGGATTAAATGCCGTTAATGTAAGACTTGCATAGTTAACAATATAATGTACATTTAATGACCTTGGTCCCGCCTAACCAGCGGGACTTTTTTTATATTCAAAAACGGGATATCATGAAAATGGCCGGCAACACCAACCTGACTGCTGATACAAAGCTCTCCGACGCCGTATCCGCCAATCCTTTCCTGCTGCTTCTTCTTGAGCATATTGAGATTGAGCTCCCTCTTCAGGAGAAGACCATAAGAGAGGTATCTGCTGAGCACCGCATCAGCCCCGACCTCTTCATGACATTCGCAAACCTCTACATTGATCTTCATCACGGCATTGACCCGCACTTCTCAGGTGATGACATCTCTGTCATCCTCAGGTTCCTGAAGAACAGTCACAGGTATTATTCGGAGGAGATCTACCCTGAGATCCAATCATATGGGCGCTCTCATACTACCCGCATATAGAGCAGGGCACGGCGTCGGAACGTCTTGAGAACTCTTATATCGGCCGCGTTGGTCACTTTATTGAGCCGGCGGTTCAGCCCCTTGGGTTCGACTGGAAGCTCGGAGTCAGTCTTGTGACCGGACTGGCGGCAAAGGAGATAGTTGTAAGTACCATGGGTGTGCTTTACCAGGGTGATGACACGGAGTCAGCAGATGCAGGTGGACTTTCTGAAAGACTCAGAGGAGAGGAACACACCTCGGGCAGGCTTCAGGGAGAGAAGGTATTCACACCGTTCGTCGCTTACGGCTTCATGCTTTTCATACTGATATATTTCCCCTGCGTGGCAGTCATCGCTGCCATACGTAAGGAGTCAAATGTCAGGTGGGCACTCTTCAGCATGTTCTACACAACCGCCCTGGCTTGTTTAGTCGCTTTTCTTGTTAACCAGACCGGGAATTTAATAAATTAGCTATATAACTATGATACAAGATATTATCACACTAAGTATTGTTTTTGTATCGGTGGCTTATGCAGGATGGTCACTCTATGATACAATTGCAGCAGGCAGTCGGGCCAGGTGCGACGGCTGCACAGGCTGTACGGTGAATAAGGATCCGGCTGGTCCTGCAGGGCTCACACTGCCCGCCATCCGGCATACTGTAACGGTGCAGCAACCTAAATCGAATTACAATACCCCCTCTGTATAGTCTCCAACCGGATAATTTTCATATTGTCGGTCTGATATTGTTCCGGTGCAGCAAACGGAAGCCGGTAAATATTATATTTTTATAATATGGATTTAAGAACTAAGTATGGAAACACGGCGCTGATTGCAGGGGCATCTGAAGGGATAGGAGCTGCATTTGCCGAAGAGCTTGCTGCTCAGGGCTTCAGCCTGGTACTTGTGGCACGAAGGACGGAGCCATTGCAGAAGCTGGCCGGCAGACTTTCTGACAGGTATAAAGTATCAGCACGGTGTGTTGTTTGCGACCTGTCAGATGAAGGTGCCACCGAACAGGTCATGTCCTCTATTGCAGGAGCAGAGCCGGATATATTGATTTACAACGCCGCACTCTCGCATATCGGCCCCTTCCTTGACCATCCCATGGAGAGCCATTGTCAGGCTGCACGGACTAACATGACTACTCCAATGAAGTTGGTTCACAGCCTTGGCAGCAGGATGCTTGGCAGGGGCCGGGGTGCGGTAATACTCATGTCGTCCATGGCAGGACTGCAGGGCAGCGGCTACCTCGCAACATATGCCGCCACAAAAGCCTTCAACAGGGTGCTGGCTGAAAGTCTCTGGTATGAATGGAAGGAGAGGGGCGTGGATATAATGGCTTGCTGCGCAGGGGCAACGGCAACTCCGGGCTACCTGAACTCCCGACCCGCAAAGACCGTTCTTTTTGCTCCCGCAGTATTGCAGCCTGAGGTTGTTGTCACTGAGTGCTTCCAAAGGTTGGGCAGAAAACCCTCATTTATTGCCGGAAGGGCAAACAGGGCAGCATCGTTTTTCATGCACAGGATGCTTTCGCGAAAAAGGGCGGTGATGATTATGGGCAACAATACCCGGAAAATGTATGGGATATAATGAAAGATACACCGCCGGTTTGGATAGTTACCAGAAATGAGGAATTATCCGCCATGGAACCCTCTTTTTGTACGCAGCCCATAGCTCCCCATATTTCGCTGAACAGCGTCTGTCATCATCATGCTGCCTTGTAAAGAGGAGCAGGACATAATACAGAGGATAGAGCCAGGGCCAGATAAGCCCCGGATATCCTGTACAGAGAATTATCCCTGAAGCCATCAGTATCTCTCCAAGGTAGTTTATGTGCCTGCTTATGCCCCAGAACCCGTTAACGAGGAGCCTTTTGTTGCCATCGGTTATACTCTCCGGCATGATTCCCAGGAACGGTCTTTGTGGTTCACGCTTGAAAAAGAACTTCTGCATATTGGCACCCCGGGCAAGCATCCATCCTGAAAAGAAGATGACTGCATAAAATACCAGAAGCCATGCAGGCGTCTGCGGATCAGGCAGTGCTACGGTAGACCATAAGGCAATCGGATAAAAATATGGGTAGAACACGATGCATCCCCACCCGAGTTTGAAGCCTATTCTCTCGGCAAACAGGTCGTAGGTATAGAGGTGAACCTCTTCAAATATGAGATATTCAATTACAAAATATGTCAGCAGCGCGGCAGAAAGGATTATGCCGGGTGAAGCGGCGTCACCAAATAACATAAGATGAAAAGCGTTGAAACTCAGCACATTGAGCTCAAGCATTATGGCTCCGGCGAGGTAGAGCCACATTTTGATATCAACCCTGCCATTCAATACCTGAAGGTTCTCCACCCTTCCCAGGAACAGGTCCGCAGCGAACGACTTCCTGACAGCTTTGCGGGGGAGGACCAGCACAAGAGTAAAGAGCAGGCCGAGGACGCATGCTCCAGCCAGGCCGTACCAGCGGTAATTGTACAGGTAGTCAAAGGGAACAATCCGGGTTATCCCAAGCAGAAACCATAAGCCAACCACAACAAAGAAAACCAGGATGCCATTGATCCGATACGTCATCTTCTCTGATGAACCCGGCCTGGTAATATAGCCTTTTACCCGTCTGGCGGGAAGATATGCATTCAGAATAAAGACCACCGCCATGATTAAAACCGGTGCAAGAACCCCCATTATCCGTTCCATAGATTCATGAATTTGGATAAAAATAAAATAAATCGGACTGAAAACCATGAATATGCAAAAACATTCATTCTGCCAGTCTTGTTATAAGTATATCAAGGGGAACTTCTTTATTTCGAACACTAAAACACAAGGCTATGGCATCTGTAAGTATTTACCTGAATTTCGCGAGGGAGACGGAAGAAGCGTTTAATTTTTACAAAAGGAACTTTGGAGGTGATTTTGAAGGGGGTATAATGCGTTTCAGCGATGTGCCGCCGTCAGAGAAGATGCCTCCGTTGCCGGATGAGGACAAGAACCTGGTTATGCATGTCTCACTGCCAATTACCGGCGGCTTCATGCTAATGGGCAGCGATGCGCCGCAGTCGATGGGCTTCCGGGTCAACTCCGGCAACAGCGTTTACATAAACATTATGCCTGATACGAGGGAGGAGACAAGACGGCTCTTTGCAGCCCTTTCTGAAGGCGGGATTATTGAGCAGGAACTTCAGGATATGTTCTGGGGCGACTATTACGGCAGTTGCCGCGACAGATTCGGAACCCAGTGGATGTTCAACTGTGCTGAAAAAGCAAAGTGACTCCCGGGCGAAGAGATGTCAGTTCATTTACGCTCAGGTGAAAGGCTGAATCTCTCCTCAGCCACACTAAGGAGAAGCTTCACGGTTTCTTCTATGCCCAGGAGTGATGAGTTTATGCAGAGGTGGTATGATTCGGCCGCTCCCCATGTCTTACCGCTGAAGTAGTGATAATAACCTGACCGGCTCTTGTCGGTCTTCTCAATCATCTCCCTGGCCTTGCCCTCCGTGATCTTATGGCTCTCGGAAATACGCCTGATACGGTCATCCATGTCTGCACTGATGAAGACATTCAGGCAGTTGCGCTGTTCCTTCATGACATAGTCGGCACATCTCCCCACGAATATGCATGATCCCTCCTCCGCCAGTTTGCGCATCACATCACTCTGTATCTTGAACAGTGTCTCATTGCTGAGGTAGTAATTAGAAAAGAAATCGTCGGTTATTGCAGTCCTGATTCCCAGCAGCCCCGGGAAGAGGCTGAAGTGTTTCTGCTCATCCACCCGCTCGAAGAACTCCTCCTTCAGGCCGCTCTCCTTTGAGGCTATCCTGATGAGCTCCTTGTCATAGAAGGGTATGCCCAGGCGGGCGGCCACCTTCTGTCCGATCTCGCGCCCGCCGCTCCCGAGCTGCCTGCCAATTGTAATTACATATTTCCCTGTCATAGCCGGTGGATTAATCTTCACTCAAATTTAATTCTTTCTTCTGAATAGTTGTAAATAAGCTACCGTTACCGATGTCCCTGTTTCGATGCCGGAAAAAATTAATTATCTTGGCTAAGACTTGCATTTGCATGAACAGATCATTTTCATTAATTAAAGTATGACTAATTACATTCTTGCACTTGACCAGGGAACCACCAGTTCAAGGGCAATTATTTTCGATCAGATGGGCCTGCCCATCGCATCATCCCAGAAAGAATTTACCCAGATCTTCCCGGAGCCGGGATGGGTTGAGCATGATCCTGAAGAGATATGGTCAACACAGGCGGGTGTTGCAGTTGAGGCCCTTACCAGGGCCGGTATTGACAGCTCACACATCACAGCGATTGGCATCACCAATCAGCGTGAGACAACCGTCATATGGAACAGGAAGACGGGAAAGCCTGTGTATAATGCCATCGTATGGCAGGACAGGCGTACATCAGAGTATTGTGATCAGCTTAAGAGGGATGGACTCGAAGATGTCATCCTGAAGAAGACGGGCCTCATTATTGATGCGTACTTCTCAGCCACGAAAGTAAGGTGGATACTGGATAATGTCTCCGGTGTCCGGGATATGGCTGAGAGGGGTGAGCTGGCCTTCGGTACTGTTGACTCATGGCTCATTTGGAACCTTACCGGCGGCAGCCTGCATTTGACGGACGTTACAAACGCCTCACGCACCATGCTCTTCAATATTCATACACTGGCATGGGACGATGAGCTGCTGCGCATCTTCAACATACCGGCGGGCATCCTTCCTGATGTTCGGTCTTCAAGTGAGGTCTACGGGCACACTGCCGGCACCTTTCCGTCGCAGATACCCATCGCCGGCATTGCGGGCGACCAGCAGGCTGCACTGTTCGGCCAGATGTGCGTTGATCCGGGAATGGTCAAAAACACATACGGCACAGGATGCTTCATGGTGATGAACACCGGCACCAGGCCCATTGAATCCAGGAACAGGCTGCTCACCACGATTGCGTGGCAAAGAGAAGGCAAGACTGAATATGCTCTGGAAGGGAGTATCTTTATAGCAGGAGCTGTAGTGCAATGGCTACGTGACGGGCTGGGCATCATAAAACATTCTGCTGACATCGAAAAACTGGCTGGACAGGTCAAATCGGGAGAGGGAGTCTACTTCGTCCCTGCCTTTGCCGGACTAGGTGCTCCTTACTGGAATCAGGACGCAAGGGGAACAATCACAGGCATTACCCGTGGATCTACAGCCGCGCATATAGCACGTGCAGCTCTTGACAGCATTGCCTTCCAGACACATGATGTATTACTTGCGATGCAAAATGATTCGGGCATAAATATCAGGGAATTAAGGGTTGATGGAGGGGCTACGGTCAATGACAGCCTGATGCAGTTTCAGTCTGACCTCCTGCAGGCTGATGTTGTCCGCCCAAAGATCACCGAGACAACAGCTCTGGGAGCCGCTTACCTGGCAGGACTGGCAACAGGGTACTGGAGTGGCCTCGATGAGATAAGGCAACAATGGCAGATTGACAAAAGGTTTTCCCCGGGAATAAAGCCTGAAGATACCCATTCGCTGTTAAAGGGATGGCGTCGTGCCGTTAAAGCTGCCAACGCGTGGGCAGATGATAAATAACCATTTAACTTATCAAGATATAATACTATGAATCAGTTTTTTGCAGAATTCTTCGGCACTGCCATGATTTTGGTGTTTGGCGGTGGCGTGGTGGCTAATGTCCTGTTAAGCAAGACGAAGGGGAACAACAGCGGATGGATCGTAATTACCTTCGGATGGGCCGTGGGAGTATTTACAGGCGTCCTTATTGCTGCTCCCATCAGTGGCGCTCACCTTAACCCTGCAGTGACCCTTGCTCTCGTGCTTGCACATAAATTTTCCCCGGAACTCATGCCTGTTTACTTTGCCGCTCAGTTGCTGGGTGCCATGTTCGGGGCCGGGCTAGTCTGGCTGGCATATAAAAAGCACTTTGATGCAACCGATGATGCTGAATCAAAGCTGGCGGTTTTCAGCACCATGCCCAATATCAGGAGCTACGGGTATAACATGCTTACTGAGATAATTGGTACATACATCCTGGTCCTGGCTGTGTTATATATGGCTGAACCCGAGGTGGGACTGGGATCGCTCAACGCACTCCCGGTGGCGGCCGTTGTGCTTGGCATCGGTCTCTCGCTGGGCGGCCCCACAGGATATGCAATAAATCCTGCCCGCGACCTGGGACCGAGGATAATGCATTTTATCCTCCCTATACCCGGAAAGAGAAACAGCGACTGGAAATATTCATGGGTCCCCATCCTGGGCCCTATGATAGGGGCCTCCCTGGCTGCCGGAATGTTTCTGCTGTTCGGAAAGGGAGCATGAGAACAGAAGGTTCAGAGATATTTTAATAACAGTCTGATTTTATTTTTTCATTACGTTTGCCCCATATTCAAAAAAGATGAAGAAACTGGTCCTGCTTAGTGCTTTGATTGCAATGCTTCTGCCACTGCCTGCGAACGCACAGATTGCTGACAGTGCTGATGTCTATGTCATAACCTGCGCCCCGGGAACGGAAAGCTATTCCATCTATGGCCACACGGCACTGCGGATAACCATTCGCGGGACAACATTCGACAGAGTGTACAACTGGGGCATCTTCGACTTCGAGACCCCCAATTTCGCTTATCGCTTTGCGAAGGGAAGGCTCGATTATATGCTGGGGGCAAACAGCTATGAGGGCTTCCTGAGGGAGTACATTGCGGACGGCCGGGCGGTATGGTCACAGAAGCTTAACCTCACCACCGCGGAGAAAGAGAGGCTCTTTGCCCTCATTGATGAGAACCTTCAGCCTGAAAATGTCAGGTACAGATACGACTTCTTCTTCGACAACTGTGCTACCCGTATCCGGGACATTGTTGCGAGAGCTGCAACGGATACAGTCATCTTTCCTGAGAGGGAGAGGAAGCAGCAGAAGAGCTTCCGCCAGCTTGTTGACCCAAACCAGAAGATTCTGCCGTGGCTCGATTTAGGGGCGGACATGCTGCTGGGACTGCAGGCAGATAAAAAGGCTTCCACCTCCGATGAGATGTTCCTTCCGGTCCATCTGATGAATAACATGCTTAACACCGTCATCGTGCATGACAATGTACAGGAGCCGCTGACAGGGCCTGCCGAAGTGGTGGCTGACTTCCCCGCACCCGGGAATACCGGTATCAAAACCCTCGTTCCGCAGGCGGTCTTTTACCTGCTGCTCATATTGGTTCTGCTGATCACCTTTGTCTTCCGGAAGCGCCGGCTTGAGCAGGTAACCGATATAGTGCTCTATCTCATCTATTCGGTTATTGCCATGCTGCTTCTGTTCACGAACGTTTTTTCCGAACATGACGCGCTCCACTTCAACCTGCTCTTCATGGGAATAAATCTCATGATACCGGTGCTTCTGCCGTTTATTATTATGCGTCGGAAGGCATTAACGCTCAGCAGGATAGCCTTCTTCATCTCTGCCGCATGGCTGCCGGTGTCGCTCATCGCCGGACAGGGAATCAACCCGGCTGTCATACCACTGGTTCTTATAATAATGGTAAGGCTCTTCAGCCATAGCGACTTCGGGAGAAAGCTTTAACACTTCTTTAACAACCTTTAACAAGGATTTTTAATATCAAAAAGGATCTTTGCAGATATTTTTTGCAGAGAGGATTTACACAACTAATTATGGAACATACAACTGACATCAGGCTCCTGAATGAAAAGATCGAAAAGGAGAGTGCATTTGTAGACCTGGTAAGACAGGAGTTGAACAAGGTCATCGTCGGGCAGCGTCATCTGACTGATTCGCTTCTCATAGGCCTGCTTTCCAACGGTCATATCCTACTTGAGGGTGTGCCCGGGCTGGCAAAGACGCTTGCCATCAAGACCCTGGCTTCGATAATTGACACAAAGTTCAGCAGGATCCAGTTCACACCTGACCTGCTGCCTGCCGACCTTCTCGGAACAATGATCTACAGCCAGAAGAAGGAGGAATTCGTAGTCCGGAAGGGGCCACTCTTCGCCAACTTCATCCTTGCAGACGAGATCAACCGTTCGCCGGCAAAGGTTCAGAGCGCATTGCTCGAGGCCATGCAGGAGCGCCAGGTGACAATCGGGGAGACAACCTATAAGCTGGGCGAGCCCTTCATGGTGCTTGCCACGCAGAACCCCATAGAGCAGGAGGGCACCTATCCGCTCCCTGAGGCACAGGTAGACAGGTTCATGCTCAAGGTGGTGATAACCTACCCCGAGAAGGAGGAGGAGCGTATGATCATCCGTGAGAACCTGGCAAGCGTGTTCCCGACGGCAAAGACCATCCTGAAGCCTGAAGATATCCTCAGGGCAAGGGAGGTGGTCAGAGAGGTCTACCTTGATGAAAAGATTGAGAATTACATCCTCGATATAGTGTTTGCTACACGCCAGCCGGACAAGTACGGGCTGCCGAAGTTCACGCCGCTGATAGCCTACGGCGCATCGCCGAGGGCGGGCATCAACCTGGCACTGGCTGCCAAGGCCTACGCCTTCATCAAGCGCAGGGGATTCGTTGTGCCGGAAGACGTGCGCTTCCTCTGCGCCGATGTACTGCGCCACCGCATAGGACTTACCTATGAAGCTGAGGCTGAGAATATAACACAGGACCAGATCATCACCGAGATCCTGAACACGGTTGAAGTCCCGTAGCAGCCATGAAGAAGATACCTGCTATTGTCATCCTGCTGATCCTGGTATGCAGCACTGCTGTGGCCCAGGAGCTCATCGGCCTGCCGGAAAAGCATGTCATGGAGATCATGTCTGCTGACAAGCCGGGCATGGAGATTGACAATATGTTCAGAAACAACACATTCAGGTATCTCAAATACAGCTCACGTGATGAAAATGAGACATGGGTTATCTTCATTGATGAGAAGGGTAAGTGCAAGGGTGTCAGAATCACCTGTGACAATAGCTGTTATGACAAAAAGGTGCAAGAGCTTAATGACTTGTACAAAGCCGCTGAGACAAACAGTTGGAGTTACCGGTCCGGCGGCGAGGAGATAATCGTCAGTCTGAATCAGGAGTCATGGTTTTTTACCGTGACCCATGAGCGGACAAAGCATAAAGGCAAAAGTGGAAACGACAGAGCTGCTTAAGAAGGTAAGAAAGATTGAGATAAGGTCGCGGGGCCTTACCCGGCAGATATTTGCGGGTGAGTACCACAGTGCCTTCAGGGGAAGAGGAATGGCCTTCAGCGAGGTACGTGAGTATCAGTTCGGTGACGACATCCGGAGCATAGACTGGAACGTCACGGCCCGTTTCGGGCACCCCTATGTCAAGATTTTCGAGGAGGAGCGTGAGCTGACTGTGATGTTGCTGGTCGATGTAAGCCGGTCGGGCGACTTCGGTACAGTGGCGTCCACCAAGAGGGAGATGATGACAGAGATAGCAGCCGTACTGGCGTATTCGGTGATTGCCAACAATGACAAGGTAGGACTGATGCTCTTCTCTGACAGGGTCGAAAAATATATCCCTCCGCAGAAAGGGAGGGGACACATGCTACGTATCATCCGCGAGATGCTCAGTTATGAGCCGCAGTCGTCAGGTACATCACTGCAGGAGCCGCTACGTTTCCTGACCAATGTAATCAGGAAGCGGTGCACGGCATTTATCCTGTCCGATTTCATGGCCCCTGCGTTTACAGACCCTCTGCGTATCGCCTCGGGCAAGCATGATCTTGTCGCCCTGCGCATTAGTGACAGGCGCGAGCAGGAGCTTCCCGATGTCGGTTTCATGAAGGTCGCTGACCCGGAGACAGGCAGGGAGAGCTGGATAGACACCTCCTCAGCCAGGATAAGAAACGAGTATGCGGCTCTCTGGAAAAAGCATGATGAGACAATCAGCAACAGCTTCAGAAGCTGTGGCGTTGACTCAGCAACGATCAGTACCGGAGGCGATTACATCAAGCCCCTCATCTCAGTATTCAAACACAGGTAAGACTATGAGAAGGGCCCTGATAACCGTTGCAGCGCTTATGATCCTCTCCGCCTATGCCAGGCCGCAGGAGATAAGGATCACAGCCGCACCCGACACCTCCGCCATACTCATCGGCGATCAGACAGGTTTCTCTGTGACGGCTGAGATGCCCGCGGGCACTACGGCAACGCTGAGCACTGTCAATGACACGCTTGCCGGGAAGATCATCATCCTTGGGAGGAGTCCGCGTGACACTGCCTCTTCGGCGGATGGACGCCTCACCATAACTGAAAGGTACCTTGTAACTTCATTTGATTCAGGAACATACACTATACCGCCATTCTATGCAGAGGTTGTCTCGGGCGACAGCCTGCTGAGATTTTATTCTGATTACTCTTTGCTTAAGGTGATGCGTCCGGAGGTGACGCCTCCCGATTCCACGGATGTGATATTTGACATTGTCCCTCCGCGGAAGGCCCCGGTGGCATTCTCTGAGATTCTTCCATGGCTGGTGATAGCCATCATTGCGGCCCTGGTGCTCTGGCTTCTTGCCCGTTTCCTGCCAAGAAATCCGCTCCGTAGATTCGTCAGGCCCGCGGCTCCGGCTGACCCGGCCCATGTCATCGCCCTGCGGGAACTTCAGTCGCTGCGGCAGGAAGAGCTGTGGCAGAAGGGTGAGGTTAAAGAGTTCTACTCGAGGCTGTCGGATATACTCCGCAGATACCTTGAAAACCGTTATGGTATCAGCTCGCCGGAACTGACAACCGACGAGACCGTCCGCATGCTTCAGAAGGCAGCTGTCACCACCGCCGGGCAGATGTCGACGGTGAAGGAGCTGCTGTCGCTCTCTGACATGGTCAAATTCGCCAAGTATCTGCCGAAGGGTGAACTGCACGAAAGGTATCATAATGACGCCGTGAGGTTCGTTGAAGAGACTAGGGCGCCAGAGGTGACTGATAATCAGTCGAAAGGGAAAGAAGGAAAAGAAGTGAAAGAAGTGAAAGGAGAGAAAGGAGGGAAGGATGCATAACATCGTATTCGAGAACGGGTGGTTCCTCTGGTTCCTGCTTCTGTTACCGATGCTGACGGCATATTACATCTTCCGCCAGTCGAAGGCCCATGCCTCCATGAAGCTCTCCACCGCAGGCTTCCTAGTGAACAGTCACAAGACCTTCCGTCACTGGCTCAGGCATCTGCTCTTTGCCATGAGGATGATTGTCATCGGGCTGGTTATCATTGTAATCGCCAGGCCACAGAACGTAGACAAGTGGCAGAGCTCCACCACCGAGGGAATAGATATTGTACTGGCGCTCGACGTGTCGGGCTCCATGCTTGCCCGCGACTTCAACCCTGACAGGCTGGAGGCCTCCAAGAATGTCGCCACTGAGTTCATCAGCAGCAGACCTTATGACCGCATGGCACTGACAGTATTCAGCGGTGAGAGCTTTACCGAGTGCCCGCTCACGACTGACCATGCGGTGCTGATAAACCTTCTCAGGGAGGTAAAAAGCGGCATTATCGAAGACGGCACAGCCATAGGAGTCGGACTGGCAACAGCCATCAACAGGATCAAGGACTCCGATGCGATAAGCAAGGTGATTATCCTGCTTACCGACGGGGTCAACAATATGGGCTCGATAGACCCGATGACCGCTGCGGAGATAGCAAACACATTCGGTATCAGGGTATATACAATCGGGGTGGGAAGCAGGGGTTATGCCGACTACCCGGTACAGACCCCGTTCGGAATGCGTTATCAGAAGATGCAGGTGGAGATAGATGAGGCACTTCTTGAGCAGATAGCGGATCTCACCGGAGGCAGGTACTTCCGGGCTGTTGACAACACCAGCCTGCAGCAGGTGTACGGCGAGATAGACAAGCTTGAGAAGTCGAAGATAGAGACAAGGGAACACAGCAGGCGCGAGGAGGTCTTCATGAAGTGGGCACTGGCCGCTGCAATCATACTGACCCTTGAACTGCTCCTGAGGTATCTCTTTATGAAAAACATGTCGTAGCGAAACCATGGATACGTTCAGATTTGCACAGCCTGACATGCTTTACCTGCTCCTCCTGGTGCCGGTGCTGGTGATCATATGGATTTTCGGTAACAGGAGAAGGAGGCTGGCAAGAGAGCACTTCGGCGACTATGAGCTGGTGAAGAGGCTGTCGCCCGACTACTCGCCGGCACGGATGACGGCAAAATTTTTTATAAGGCTGCTTGCCTTTATCTTTGCCGTGCTCACGGTGGCAAGGCCTCAGTTCGGATCAAGGCTTGAGGAGGTCAAACGCGAGGGGGTGGAGGTGATCATCGCACTCGATGTGAGCAACTCCATGCTGGCGACTGATATAGCGCCCTCGAGGCTGGAGAGAGCTAGGCAGGCTATCTCGCAGCTGGTAGACCAGCTTCGCGACGACAGGATAGGGCTGATACTGTTCGCAGGTGATGCGTATACCCAGATACCCATAACCAATGACTACCTCTCGGCAAAGATGTTCCTTTCGACGGCAGGTCCCGATGCAGTGTCAAAGCAGGGAACGGCAATAGGAACAGCAATTGACCTCGGGATGAGGTCATTCACACCGGAGAGCGACAAAAGCAGGGCTCTTATAATTATCACCGACGGCGAAAACCATGAGGATGATGCAGTGATGAAGGCCAGGGAGGCAGCCGAAAAGGGTATCATTGTGCATACAATCGGCATAGGATCACCAGGAGGATCTCCAATACCGGTCAGTTCGGGTGGCAGAACAGACTACCTGAAGGACAGGGAGGGAAACACAGTCATCTCAAAACTCGATGAGAAAAGCCTGCAGGAGATAGCATCGGTGACCGGGGGCAGGTATGTAAGGGCCAATAACACAAGCATCGGGCTGAATGAGATCTATAACGACATCGGACGGATGAAGAAGAGTGAGATCAACAGCGTGATGTACACAGAATACAATGAACAGTTCCTGATTCCGGCTGCCATACTGTTCATACTGCTTGTAGCCGACATGCTTATCGGCGACCGCAGGAATCATCTGCTCAGACGGCTTGGCATCATCGGGTTGGAATCAAAAAAGGAGAGGGTATGAACGCAGGGCGAACAACATATAAGGTAATTCTGACGGCAGTCTGCCTGCTGATTGTAAGTCCAACCCTCTTCGGACAGGAGGAGAGGGAATATATCAGGAAGGGTAACCGGCTTTATAAGAAGAGTGAGTTTGCGGGCAGCGAGGGGATGTACCGGCGTGCCATGGAGCAGGATAAGCCTTTCGAAGACGCCGGCTTCAACCTGGGCGATGCCCTTTACAAGCAGGGCAGGTTTGGTGAGGCAGCAGGTGAGTTCAGCAAGGCTGCCGAATCCAGTGAGGGCAACGCGCAGAAGCAGGCAGAAGGATTCTACAACCTGGGCAACTCACTGTTAAAGGAACAGAAGTTTAAGGAGAGCATCGGGGCATATATCAACTCCCTGAAGCTCAATCCGGATAATATGCAGGCCAAATACAACCTTGCATGGGCTCAGGACCAGCTGAAGAAACAGCAGGAGCAGCAGCAGCAGCAGCAGGACCAGGATAAGAACCAGGACCAGCAGCAGGATGAGAACAAGGAAAATAAGGATGATCAGCAGGATAAGAGCGACCAGGAGAAGCAGGAGGATCAGCAGAACCAGGACGAAAAGCAGGATCAGCAGCAACAACAGCAGCAGCCCTCAATAAGCAGGGAAGATGCGAAGCGCCTCCTTGATGCCCTGGCTGCCAATGAGAAGGAGACGCAGGAGAAGGTGCAGCGGGATAAGGCTGCCAAGGCTAAAGTAAGGGTCATTAAAAATTGGTAATTTTGGCGGCGATGAAATTCTTTCTTGCGACAATGGTTTGCTTTCTGGCGGCAGTCACAGTGACGGCCCAGGAGGTTACGCTTACCGTTGATGCACCTGAGAGTGCCGTGGCAGGACAGCGGTTCAGGATAATATACACTGTAAATTCCACCGACGGACAGTTCACTCCCCCGAAATTTGATCCCTCATTCTCCGTCTCCGGACCCCAGCAATCGACCAGTCGCAACGTGCAGTGGATCAATGGCGAGGTTAACTCCGTCTCAACCACCACTCTGATTTATTCTGTGGTTGCAGGTACCCCAGGTACATTTACTATTCCCCCGGCGCAGTTTGAGACAAAAAAATTCACAGCCAGATCTGCGGAGAGGCAGATAGTGATAGCTCCGGAAGGATCAGTTCAGTCGCAGAGCCAGCAGTCCGGGCAGGGTCAGGGCCAGCAGTCCGGGCAGGGTCAGGTCCAGCCCTCCGGACAGGGACAGGCTTCACAGGCTGGAGCCCCGGGGTCAGGGGTCTCCCTGAGGCTGTTGCTCAGTACCCGCGACGTTTATGTCGGACAACCCATTACCGGCACACTTAAGCTCTTCACACGCACCAACCTCTCAGGCATCAACGAACTTAAATACCCGGACTTCAAGGGATTCCTTCGCGAGGATATCGAGACTCCTCCGCTGAGAAGCCTTGAGAGTGAGGTCATCGACGGTGTGCAGTACGGCACCGGTGTCCTCCAGAGGTTCGTCCTTTACCCGCAGATATCCGGTGACGTCAGGATAGACCCGGTTGAGATGACCGCCATGATTCAGCAGCGCGGCAACGTGCGTGATCCCTTCTTTGACGATCCCTTCTTTGACAGCTTTTTCTCAGGGGTATCAACGGTGCCGCAGCAGGTGGCAACACAGCCTGTGACCATAAAGGTCAGGCCGCTGCCAACCCCCAGGCCGGCTGATTTTCACGGGGCAGTCGGATCATTTGACCTCAGTTCATCTCTATCCTCAAATGCAGTGCAGGTGAATGATGCCATAACGCTGACCGTAACACTGAGCGGCACAGGAAACCTTAACCTTGCAGGCGAACCGGTTATCAACTTCCCCCAGGGGATAGAAAAATATGACCCGAAGGTTACTGTAAAAAGCTCAGGGACATCTTCCGGCAACAAGATATTTGAATACCTTCTTATACCCAGGAACAATGGCACTTTTGATATCCCTCCGGTGTCATACAGCGTCTTTGACCCCAGGCAGGAAAAATACGTCACGCTCCGGACGGAAGGGTACAGCATCACTGTCACCGGCACGCCCGGACAGGCTGAGACCACTGCTCCCGTATTTCTGCCGGGTGAGGATGTCAAGTACATCGGACAGGATATACGTTTCATCAGGAACGGCAGCGGTAAGCTCACGGTTCTCTCGGCTCCGCTGGTCTCCAGGGCTTATTACTGGTCGTGGTTCGCTCTTGCTCTCTTCATCACCGCAGTGGTGTTGCTGTTCAGGCGTGAGCAGCTGAAGCGCAATGCCGATGTCACCGGAGTACGCAACCGTAAGGCCGGGAAAAATGCCCGCAGGCGCCTGGCAAAGGCCAGTTCGCTGCTCAGCTCCGGCAAGACAGAGCTGGTCAACAGTGAGATCGCACGGGCACTCTGGGGGTATCTCAGCGACAAACTCGCTATTCCGCAGTCGGAACTGACCAGGGAGAGATGCTATAACAGCCTCAGGACCAGGAAGACGGGTGAGGATCTGATCACGGAACTCGACCTTATCCTGTCAGCCACAGAGTACTCACAGTATGCGCCCAGGTCGGAAGGTGAGAGTCCTGCCGGCCTCTACAGGCGCGCTGTAGCCCTGGTAGGAAAGCTTGATAACATTCTGAATTGAGGGAGAAGAGATATGAAAAGAGCGATAGTTATCTGTACAATACTCATTCTCAGCCTCTCCGGCGCAGAAGCACAGACGCCGCAGGAGAGGTATTCACAGGCGGGTGAGCTTTATGGCTCCGGGGACTTCTCAGGTGCGGCTGCTGTATATAAGAAGCTGTATGAGGAGGGTTTCAGGAGCAGAGACCTTCTGTACAATACCGGAAACGCCTTTTTCAAGACCGGAGACAATGCCTCAGCCATCCTCTTTTATGAGCGTGCGAGGCTGGTGGCCCCGGCTGACGAGGATATAGACTACAATCTCCAGATAGCCAGAAGCAAGGTTACTGACAGGTTTGAGACCGTACCGCAGCTCTTCTTCGTAAGATGGTTCGATTTCCTGGCGCTGCTGGCCTCAACCAATATATGGGCGGTAACAGCGATTGTCATGTTTGTTGCAGCGCTGCTGTTTGCCGTAATATTTCTAACATTTGCGAGGGCCAGGGGGAGGCTCCTCTCTTTCTGGCTGGCAGTGGCGGCGTTATTGCTTTCAGCGCTGACAGTCTCACTGGCGCTGCGAAATAATTCACTTGTAAACAACAACAGCAGGGCTGTAGTCATATGCAGTATCGTCACCGGCCGCAGTGCACCGGGAGATAACGGCAGCGAGCTCTTCGTAATCCACTCAGGCGCAGCGGTGACTGTTGAACAGGAACTTGGCGACTTCCTTGAGGTCAGGCTCCCTGACGGCAACAAGGGATGGATCAGGGGCGACTGCATGGAAAAGATCTGATCATTTTATCACAATTTTTGTAACTTTCAGCCCGGAATCAAACTGTCCGGAGATGAAAGGAAAATTTCCCGTTATTATTATGATGGCAGCAATCATGCTGTCGGCCTGCAAGAAGAGGGACATCACCCCCGAGGGGCCCACTGACGTACGTATCTTTAACCAGACCGGTCAGGCGATAGATGAGGTGACGGTGACAACAACCGACAACCCCGATTACACGGTAAGAGTACACAATTTCGGAACAGTACCCGCCGGGACATATTCGGAATATTTCAGGTTTGATATCGCCTTCACTGAGGCTGACATCACACTTAAGATCGGGAATGTAACCTACTCCACACCTGCATCACAGTTCGACTATCTCACATATATCGGCCGTGACCGCATAACATACCGGCTGACGATTTCTGACGCCGTGAACAGGGTCCTGGAGATAGAGACCGTTATTGAAGAGCCTATAGATGACCTGTAGGGATGAAGGAGTTTATCACCGTTTGCCCGCGAAACTGTTACAGCACGTGCACATTCAGGGTGTTCACCGAAGACGGAAAGGTGAGGCGCATTCTGCCTTACGAGGGTAACCTGGCAACCCCGGAGGGACCGTGCATAAAAGGGCTGTCATATCTTGAGCGGGAGTATTCCTCTGCACGGATAATCTATCCTTTGCAGAGGCAGCCAGACGGATCATTCGCCCGGATCGGTATGGAAGAGGCGTTGGAAATCATCTCTCGTAAACTATTGGCAGCCAGGGATAATCACGGACCTCATTCAGTCCTCTTCTACAGGGGGAGTGGCAACTCAGGACTTAGCAATGACATTGCAGGTAACTTCTGGAAGCTCTTCGGCGGTGCCACAACAACATACGGCAATCTCTGCTGGCCGGCTGGCCTCGAGGCTGTCAGGCTCACCCTGGGGGAGGTGAAGCATAACGTACCATGGGACCTGGCCAACGCCAGTCTCATAATACTATGGGGCAAGAACTCCGCCGAGACCAACGTGCAGGAGATGATCCACATTGAGAGGGCGAGGAAGAACGGAGCAAAGGTGGTTGTCATTGACCCACGCCGTACCCCAACAGCCGACAAGGCTGATATACTTCTGAGGCCCCGGCCGGGTACCGATGCGGCACTGGCATTGGCTATGGCGAAGGTAATAATCGACCGGAACCTGACCAGCAAGGAGTTCATCAAAAAGCATGTTTCAGGTTTTGAGAAGTTTAAAGCATCACTTGAGATAACACCTGAAAAGGCTCAGGATATCACTGGTATACCTGCTGAAGAAATTGCCAATATTGCAGTGATGGCGGCCAGTGCTGAGCGACTGACCGTTGTTACCGGTTACGGTTTGCAGCGTTATACAAACGGCGGGCAGACAACCAGGTCAATACTCACTATACCCGTAATCACGGGCATGCTCGGAAAACCCGGTTGCGGATTCAATTTTGCCAACCTTCAGAGCTACATATTTGATGACGTTAAGGAGCCGCTGAGTTATTACCCGGACCCTCCGGCCGACAAACCCTTCAGGCGTGCCATTTCGATGGCAACGTTTGGCCCGGACTTCTTTGCGCTGAATGAGCCGGGCATAGAGGTGGCATGGATAGAGAGGGGCAACCCTGTCATACAGCTTCCCGGAAGCGACGAGGTGAGAAAGGCGCTCGGGTCCGTGCCCTTCAGGGTTGTTGTTGAGCAGTTCATGACAGACACCGCTGCCATGGCAGATATAATCCTTCCCGCCAAGGGTATTTTTGAGCAGGCTGATGTGGTGGGTTCATACTGGAATCCCTACGCTCAGTATAAACCGCGCATCACCGAACTGCCTGGTGAGGTACTGCCCGAAAGCGATGTCTACTGGAGCCTGGCTCAGAAGATGGGAATGAAACCAGGCACCGACTCAGGCATACCGGCACCCGGCGAGTATGAGAACTGGCTCAGGGAGCGCATCAGCCATACACCGGGTTTCAAGCCTGAGGAACTTGTTCAGAAACCGGTCATCCCGGAACAGAACGAGAATCCTGCCTATGCGAATACTAAATTTGATACCCCCTCCGGAAAGATTGAACTGTGGTCTGACGCTGCGGTAAAGCGCTGGGGTGTCAATCCGCTGCCTTCCTATGATCCGCCTGACGATTTCAACGAATCACACCTTCCCTTCAGGCTGATGACGCCTAACATAGCGTCAAGGATACACTCGCAGTTCGGAAACCTCGAGGTCGTGAGAAGCTTGATTGATGTTCCTGCGTGGGAGATCTCCATTACCGATGCCCGAAGGCTGGGTCTGAAGAGCGGTGACGCTATAAGGATCTTCAACTCCCGGGGAGAGGTGTCGGGAAGAGTTAGTATTACGGCGCGTGTCCGGCAGGGAAGCATTGTCTTCCCCAACGGTATATGGCTGGCCGAGGGCGGAGGAGTGAACAGGCTCATAACACCGGCTGAGACTGACATGGGACATGGGGCAGCCTTCCATAACACGAGGGTCAACATCGAAAAACTGCCGTCATGAGAAGGGGATTTGTATTCGATGCTGCACTTTGTGTCAGCTGCAAGGCCTGCAGCGCCGCCTGCATACTGGAAAACGGTCTTCAGCCGGGGACAAGAAACATATACACCTGGAACGACTCAGGCCTGCCGCTGATGTCCGTCATCAGCCTGTCGCTCGCATGCAACCACTGTGAAAAGCCTGCCTGCGCCTGGGGTTGTCCTGCAAAAGCATATACTGTTGACAGCAACGGGGTGGTGATTCATCATGCTGACCTGTGCATGGGATGCGGCTACTGCACCTGGAGGTGCCCCTATGATGCACCGAAGATCAACCCTGCCCTCGGATATATCGAAAAATGCCATTTTTGCGCCGACAGAGCCGTTGAAGGCATTGATCCGGCATGTGTGACCGCCTGCCCGACAGGCGCCCTTAAAATGAGCGAGAGAGAGCATTATGATGACTTTCTGCCCGCCTGGTTTCCTGAAACGGGCATAGGACCATCGCTGATAATTAAAAACGCTGACCACCATACCGGGCCGGTAATAATTCCTCCGGATGCCGGGGCTGATGAGGAGGAGACCGAACCGGAACCCGTTGAGGAACAGGCTGAAGACCGGATTGAGCATCCCGACAGGATACAGAAGGAGTGGAGCCTCATGCTCTTCTCCCTGATGGTGATTGCAGCTTCGGCATTGATGATATTCTCTGCCATGAAAGGCACTGTAGTGTCGGTCCTGCTGCCTCTTCTGTTGCTGGCAGGCGCAATGGCAGTATCAGTGGCGCACCTCGGCGTACCCGGAAAAGCATGGAGGGCCCTGCTGAATATCGGCTCCTCGCCGCTGAGTCGCGAGATAGCTATGGCCGGAGTCCTGACCCTAACCGCACTCCTGAACTGGCTGGCGCCTGGACTGATCCCACCGCTCGCAGGAGGCATTGCAGCACTGCTGACGCTGATCTCCATTGATCTGGTCTTCTTTGCTGCCGACAGGTCAATGAATCTTAAGCTGCACAGCGGTCAGGCGTTTTTCTCGGGCATATACGCGGTGTCATGGTTCATCAGGCCCGACTGGGTATTCCTTGTTTTCTCAATGCTGGCGGCACTGTCTGTTGTCATGAGATACGGATCAGCCGGCAAATCTCCACTTGTTCGCAACCTCTACTATTTCAGGGCTATGACCCTGCCACTTGTCTTCCTGCTTATCTACCCGGGCACTCCCTTTACTGACACGGCGGCAGTAGTACTCTTCCTGGCAGGAGTGGTTGCAGACCGGGTGCTTTTCTACTACGATTTCAAGCCTGTAAACATCAAAGAGACTATATCTGAACATTTCAACACTGTATATGAAAAAGAGAGAGATAAACAGCGCCAGAACACCGATATATCGTGATGCCGGGTTCGAGCTGCCGACAGCAGGAACAACCTCCGGCGCCTTTGCTGCGGAGACGTCGCACGAGAGGGAACCAGATCTGTACATCTATTCCCGTTACCGCAATCCGACAGTAGTAGCCGCGGAAGAGGCCATCATGGCCCTTGAAGGCTCAGAATGGGCCCTGCTGGCACAGTCGGGCATGGCAGCCATTGACATCGCCCTCTCAATATTCCAGGAGGCGGGAAGACAGAGCAACTGGCTCTTCTTCTCGGAGATTTACGGGGGTACTATCTCATATATCAGCAGCGTACTTCAGAAGCGCCGCGGCATGGAGGTAAGTTTCTTCAGGCCCACCGGCGGGAATTATGATTACAGGCATCTTGAGAAAATGATCGCAGAGACACGTCCTGATATCCTGTACTTTGAAACCATCTCCAACCCGCTATTGATGGTTGCTGAGGGAAGGCGTATCATTGCCATGGCAAAGAAAAGAGGCTGCAGGGTCATTGTAGACAACACCTTCGCCACTCCTCTCTTATGGAAGCCTCTGGAAGACGGTGCCGACCTGGTTATCCACAGCGCCACAAAGTACCTCTCCGGTCACGGCAACCTCACTGCAGGCGTGATCTGCGGCAATGATCCGAAACTGATGCAGAGCTCAATAGAGTACCGTAAGTTCGTCGGCCACATGCTCTCTCCCGATGAGGCTTACAGGCTGCAGACACAGATGTCATCCTTCGAACTGCGGTTCAGGCAGCAGTGTGACAATGCCTCAGGTGTAGCGGAACTGCTGAGTGCATCGGAACATGTGGAGCGGGTTCTGTACCCCGGCCTTGAGTCACACGAGACCCATAATGCAGCCCGGGAGCTGACCGGTGGCAGAGGTTACGGCGCCATGGTCACTTTTGACCTGGGTGGCAGCACCCCTGAGGTTAAGAGAAAGAGGCGCGACAGGTTCATTGAGGCTGTAAGGCCTGAGATAAGACTCATTCCTTCACTGGGCGACAATCATACAATACTGATGCCCGTGGAGCCCGTATGGGGCGCAAAATACCCTGAACCGGGTATGATACGGCTCTCTCTTGGCTACGAGGAACGCAGAGTGATAGAATCGGTTATCAGCCGCGGACTGGAGGCGTGATCACCACGCCACCGGCTCAAGGCCCCTGGCCGTGAGCCATTCATTGCATTTGCTGAAGTGAGAGCAGCCCATGAAACCCCGCGAGGCAGAGAGGGGCGAGGGGTGTACAGTTTTAAGAATGAGGTTACGAGACCCGTCTATCGAGGCTCCCTTGTTCTGGGCATAGTTACCCCACAACATGAACACCATGTTATCCCTTTCGCGGTTAAGTGCGCTGATTGCGGCATCGGTGAAACGCTCCCAGCCCTTGTTCTGATGTGACAGCGCCTGGTGGGCCCTGACAGTGAGAATGGCGTTGAGAAGAAGCACCCCCTGCCTGGCCCACC
Organism: Bacteroidales bacterium; assembly: GCA_041740815.1. Lineage (GTDB taxonomy): Bacteria > Bacteroidota > Bacteroidia > Bacteroidales > VadinHA17 > SR-FBR-E99. Next base: position 5,416 of record JBGSLG010000113.1, on the reverse strand, counting down.
GTTCGAGGTTACCCGACTGCGGAACCGGAGTGCCAAGATCCCTGTTAAGCTCCTTGAAGATGTTGACCAGGCTGGGAGGAAACTCAGTTCCGTCGGTGACGGAGAAACAGAGTCCGTGAGCCTGGCCTACGTTGTGATAAGGGTCCTGGCCGATGATTACAACCTTCACCCTGTCAAACGGACAGAGGTCAAAAGCATTGAAGATACGCGTGGCAGGAGGGAATACCTGCCTTGTCCGGTACTCCTCGCGTACGAACCCGGTGAGTGAGATGAAATAATCCTTCTCAAACTCTTCTCCGAGCTTCTCCTTCCAGCCTGGCTCAATCTTTACATCCATAACGAACCTTTTTGCTCTCTGTCCTGATAAATATATCGATTTTTTACTGAACTGCCTTTGCTCCTGAAGCACCGGGCAAAAATAAGCTATATTAGAACCTCAAAAAAAACAACGATGATTGATCTGCGCAGTGATACAGTAACAAGGCCTTCAGCCGCAATGCTTGAGTACATGATGAAAGCCAGTGTGGGCGACATGGTCTTTGGCGAGGACCCGTCAGTGAATGAGCTTGAGATGATGGCAGCTGACATGTTCGGCATGGAAGCGGCCATCTACTGTCCTTCGGGAACCATGACTAACCAGATTGCAATCAAAGCGCATACAAGGCCCGGAGACGAGGTAATATGCAGTCGCATGGCCCACATCTACCAGTTCGAGGGCGGAGGGGTTGCGTTCAACTCTGGGGCATCAGTAGCACTTATCGACTCGGAAAACGGCACCTTCACTGCGGAGGATGTGAAACAGCATATAAACAACCCTGACGATTGGCATAAGGCCTACACCAGGCTGGTTGAGGTGGAGAACACTGTAAACAGGGGCGCCGGCTCATGCTGGGATTTCCAGGAGATGAAGCGGATCAGGGAGCTGTGTGACAGCAGGAGCCTTGGATATCATCTCGACGGGGCCAGACTGTTCAACGCCATGGCTGTTGACGGAAGGAGCGCAACCGAATACGGTGCCGTATTCGACTCCATATCAATCTGCCTGTCAAAGGGACTTGGAGCACCTGTCGGCTCCCTGCTTATCGGTAAAAGAGAGATTATCAGGCAGGGAATGCGCATAAGAAAGGTATTCGGGGGTGCAATGCGACAGGCAGGATATATTGCCGCCGCAGGTATCTATGCCCTGAAGAATAATGTGTCAAGGCTTTCGGATGATCACCGCAACGCTGCTGCCCTGGCAGAGGCGCTGAGAGAAAGCAGTCTGACGGAAAGCGTAAATTACGGCGGAACAAACATCGTCATCTTCTCTCTTAAGCCTGTCATGACCGCAGAGGAGTATCTTGAAAAGATCAAGCCACACGGAATCCTTGCGCTTAAGACAGGTGAGAGAAGCATAAGGATGGTGACCCATCTCGACATTGGCGACGGGCAGATAAAAAAGGCGTGTGAGGTTCTTGCTACCCTTTGAAGGTGAAGTAGATTGCTCCCATGATACAGAGGAACGCGAAGAGGTGATTGAGCCTGAATGCCTCCGAGCGGAAGAAGACCAGCGTAAAGATCACAAAGACGGATATTGATATCACCTCTTGTACGAGTTTGAGTTCGACAAGAGAAAAAGGACCCCCTGTGCCCTGGTATCCGATCCTGTTGGCTGGCACCTGGAAGAAATATTCAAAAAGGGCAATGCCCCAGCTTGCCAGAACTATTCCCAGGAGACCAAGCATTGCATTCTTCGAAACGTTCTGGTATTTGAGATGGCCGTACCAGGCTATAGTCATGAATGAATTGGAGACTATCAGCAGCAGTATCGACCAGAGTCCTTTCATAGAACCTTACGGTAAACCAGTTTAGCATCTTCCGGTCCGTAGAACTCGCGCAGCGTTGCCTCGAGCTCATAAGCGTTCTTAATGTAAAAATGGCGTGTTGGTTCATAAAGAGGCCTTCCTGAGGTCTCAATCCAGGCTATCTTGCCCCCGAGGGACCTGATGCGTTCCTCTGTCTCCTTCAGTATCAAAGAGCCGTAATGCTTGCTTCGGTGCTCCTGCTGTATTGCCATCCAGTAGATGTCCCATGAGTGTACCGATGAGGGATTGGGTCCGAAATTCGCAAACCCTCTAACCTCGCCCTCTTCAAGAAGCCTGACCCAGTAATAGCCGCTCTTCTCCTCTCCCTGCTCAAGGGTCTCGTCGGCCAGCGACAGGGCTACCTCTATCTCAAAATCATAAAAGAACCCGGATGAGGCGAGTATCTTTTCAAAAGCAGGCCTGTCGGCCGGGGTTATCTCAAAAGAAATTTCAGGCATGGGATGGTTTGTCACTTGTTCAGGTCGTTAATAATATGCCGGATCACTTCAGCGTGGGTGTATCCGGCATGAATTGCTGCAGAGATGAATCCGCTGTCAGGTGAGATGCACGGATTGGCATTCACCTCCAGCACATATACGTTCTCATCTTCATCAACCCGCATGTCAACGCGTGCATAGCCTTTCAGGCCGAAGGTATGCCAGCAGGCGAGGACGGCATCCTTAATATTCTTCCTGAGCCTTTCGCTCAGGTCATCCGGGAAGTTGCGCATGCTGTTGTCATACTGGAAGGTATCCTCCTCCCATTTGGCCTTCCAGCTCACGATGTGCGGCATATCATCGGGATAGCCTATGAACGTCATCTCAGCGGGAGGAAGCACCTCCGGGCCGTCGGGGCCTGACTTGACGCTCACATTGAACTCGCGCCCGTCAATGAAGTCCTCAATGAACCAGTGGCGGTCGTTCTTATCCTTCACAATCTCCGGTACAGTGCCGTCAAAGGTAAAAACCGACTCCTCGGTTATTCCCAGGGAGCCATCTTCCCATACCGGCTTCAGGATATATTTCCTGCCCGGCATAAGCTGCCCGGCCTCGGAAACCTTGTATCCTCCTGCAACCGGAATGCCGTTGGCCCTCATTATGCGGCGGGCCAGCACCTTGCTGCCGGTTATGAAGGCAGCCTCCACCGGGCATCCGGTATAGGGGATGTGGTGCATGTTCAGCAGGGCCGGGATGAAGTACAGTATCTCGGCCTTCTGTCCGAGCGACTCCACAAGGTTGAAGACAAACTCATAGTCCTCACCGGCAATGCGGGCTGTCTCGCTGAAAAAATGGTCCGTTATGCCTCTGCGCTCCACGGCGTATCCCAGGGTCTGCAGCGTTGAGTCTATGAAATTGACCTGGTCAAGTACATCCAGCTCGTCAGGAAGCGCATCCGGAGCAGGCTCGTTGTATATTATCAGGCATCTTTTCGTCGTCATGCGAGTCCGTATCGTTTTTTGGCCGATTCCATTATCCTGGCCATCAGGGTGTCAAAGCTCATTCCGTTGAGTCGTGAGAGCATCGGCAGGTCTGAATGGATGGGGTTCAGGCCTGCAAGGGGATTGGCTTCTATGAAGCACATCCTCCCGTTCCTGTCCGCCTTCATGTCGACGCGTCCGGCATCTACTGCGCTCAGGGCGCGCCAGGCGCCAAGGGCAACTGCATTGCACTCCTCCCTGATATCTTCGTCATACACCGCGTATCTGACGTAGTTCTCGTAGTTCTCCTTAACCTCCACGGAGTAGGGCAGGTTATCACGGCAGATCACCTCCATGCCGCCAGTCACCATCGCCTCTGCGCCACTGCCTGTGACACCGACGGTGAACTCCCTTCCTGGAAGGTACTCCTCAATCAGCACAGGCTGGTGATATGTGTCGAGCAGCTCTGTCACCAGTGTCACCAGGGAGTCATGATCCCTCACAACACTCCTCGTGGTTATGCCCTTGCCTGTCCCTTCAGCCACCGGCTTGACGAACAGCGGGAACGACAGCACTGAGGACTGGTCAATATCCTGCACCGTAGTGGCTATGATGCCCGGACAGACGGGTACACCGGCGGCTTCCACCACCAGTCGCGCCAGGTATTTATTGAGAGAGACGCCCATAACCACGGGCCCGCTGAAGACATAAGGTATACGGTACTGGTCAAGCACCGCCGGAACGGCTGACTCACGTCCGTCGCCATAGAGGCCTTCTGCAATATTGAACACCATATCCCATCTTTTACCGGCGGCCAGCTTCTCTACCAGCTCGAAGAGATTGCCGATGCGCTCGGTCTCATAACCGAGACGCATCAGAACATCCTCAAGGGCAGCCACCGTCTCTTCCTTGTCGAACTCAGCTGTCTCATCCATTGTATAACCACGTTCGAGGTACCACGAACGCAGGTCATACGTCAGCCCGATCCTCATCCCTCAGTTACTTTTTGTTGGGGTAAGTGTACTGATTCTTCTTATAATTTCTGAGAACCCATTTTTCAGGTCCGCTCTCCACCACATATGCAGGCAGGATAGGTATCTTGCCGCCTCCGCCGGGTGCATCGATAACGAATTGCGGCACGGCATAACCGCTTGTATGGCCACGGAGGTTCTCAATAATGTCTATTCCTGTCTCGATAGTGGTCCTGAAGTGGTTTGATCCGGGTATCAGGTCACACTGGTAGATGTAATAGGGCCTTACACGCACTGTGAGTAGCTTATGCATGAGGCTCTTCATTGTTACAGGATCATCATTGATGCCCTTCAGCAATACCGTCTGGCTTCCCAGGGGAATTCCCGCATCGGCAAGCATCTCGCATGCCCTGCGTGTCTCGGGAGTAATCTCATCGGGGTGCGTGAAGTGCACACTCAGGAACACAGGGTGGTATTTCTTCACCATGGCTACCAGCTGCGGAGTGATCCTCTGCGGCATTACTGCAGGCACCTTGGTGCCAATTCTCAGTATCTCAATATGTTTAATGGCTCTCAGGTTTGAGAGCAGGTATTCAAGCTTGCTGTCGTTCATCGTCAGAGGATCCCCTCCGCTGATGATGACATCACGTATCTCGGTGTGTTCCGCGAGATATCTGAACGCCCTGTCCCATTCGCCCTTGGTCAGATGACCGAGCTTGCCCACCGAGTGCGACCGGGTGCAGTACCTGCAATAGGAAGAGCAGAACTGGGTCACGGTGAAAAGAGCCCTGTCGGGATAACGGTGAATGATTCCCGGTACGGGACTGCTTCCCATCTCATTCAGGGGGTCAGCCTTCTCGGCATCGGTGATGATAAGCTCATCACTGGTCGGTATCATTGTCCGGCGCAGGGGCGAACCCGGCTCCGAATCATAGATGAGCGACAGATAGTAGGGAGTTATCCTTAACGGCAGCCTGTTCTTCAGCCCGTGGAGTGTGTTGATCTCGTCATATGATAGTGTCATGACACGAGACAACGACTCGGCAGTGGTGAAAGAATTGCGCAGCTGCCAGCGCCAGTCATTCCAGGATTCAGCATTTGCAAGAGGGAAGTAGCGGCGTATGAATTCCGAACTCCGGTTGCTAACTAAACGATCGTGGGATCCGATCTGCGGGAAGATCATG
>JBGSLG010000112.1:0-2198 GCA_041740815.1 Bacteroidales bacterium | reverse complement strand
GCGGTAGGACGGAATGTTGGGAAAATCCTCCATGAACATTGCCCTCACCTTATTGGAGTCTTCGTTGGCCGTGCGGTGTCCGCCGCGGTAGATCTGGATACGCCAGCCGTCAACGCCATCCTTCGTTGCATTTGCGATAATGTGCCGGTTGACAAGCGTATCAATGGCCGGATCCTGAACAATTATCAGCCTCTCGGCAACATAGCTGGAGCGACCTTCATTCATAAGGTCCTCAACGCTAAGACTCCCCTGTGCCGACAGAGAGAGCGGCAGCAGAAGGAACAATAAAGAAACAAGTAAAGATGGTTTCATGACGCAAATATAATACAGATTCTTCTGCATAGGTATATGCAATTATTGTTCCGGAAATAATCAGGTAGTGATCAGAGGGTTTTTTTGGAGATTTTCATGTGTTTTATCGAACCAATTCAACGCACTGTTCTGGGGATTGGATGGATGCTTCCGGTAGGTGGAATCGAATTTCCCTGGTGGGGAACTCGAAGTTCTCGGGCAATTTGGAGAAAATATTTGTTGGAGGGGCTTAAGGTTTTCGATAAATTATCCGTACAGGATATGCACCCTTATGGTCCCCTTAACTTTAATTTTCCATATTACTGCCCCAGATAGCTGATGTTATGGTTTCTGTGTACCTCAAGCGTCAGTCCGGCATGACCGAAATATTTCAGGCACTAATCCAGCGCCTCCAGCAGCTCGTCAGTTATCTCCATATTATGATATACAGCCTGTACATCATCCTCATCCTCAAGCGCTTCAACGAGCTTCATCACCTTCCGCGCCGATTCTACATCAAGTGATTTCGTCTCCTTCGGAACCCTCTTGAGCATCGCCTCATCCGGTTCGATCTCAAGCTCCTCAAGCTTGTGGTTCACCTTTCCGAAATCCTCTTTGGCGCAAGTGACTGTTACCATCTCCTGGTCCATCTCAATATCCTCTGCGCCGGCGTCTATAAGCTCCAGTTCAAGGACTTCCATATCCTTGCCTTTAATCTCGTCTGCGCTGATAGTAAATACCCCTTTGCGGTCAAAGAGGAAGGTGAGAGATCCGTTTGGACCGAGGGCCCCGTTATATTTGCCGAATATGAACCTGACGGTGGCAAGCGTGCGGTTGGTGTTATCGGTCAGGCCTTCGACGTAGATTGCGATGCCGTTGGAGGCATAGCCTTCATAGGTCATCTCGTGATAGGCTTCCGCATCTGATCCAGAGGCCTTTTTTATTGCCCTGTCGATGTTATCCTTGGGCATGTTGGCGCCCTTGGCGTTCTGTATTGCCAGTCTGAGGCGGGCGTTTCCTGCAGAGTCAGCGCCACCCTCGCGTACTGAGATCATTATTTCCTTGATGATCTTCGTAAAGATCTTGCCTCGCTTTGCGTCAGCCGCCCCCTTCTTGCGTTTGATGGTCGACCATTTGCTGTGACCTGACATATGTATAAATTTTTACCGTTTACAAAAATATGTAAAAGTTTGACTTAATCTGTCATGCCTGAGAAGTTGGTCTCCGGGTCTTAGGGTCTGAAGTCTGAAGGTCACTATTAACTCTTTTATAACTCTTAGTTATTCCGGGGTGATGTTAAGCCTGAATGACCGCCAGACCACAAGACTGCAAGACCTCAGGACTGCAAGACTGCAAGACCGCAGGACCTTTTGACCTTCAGACCTTTTTCCTACCTTTGCCCCCCTGATATGGCAAAGAAGTACTACATCGAAACCTACGGCTGCCAGATGAATGTCGCTGACAGCGAGGTCGTTGCATCAATCCTTAGAGAAGCTGGCTACGAACCCGTCAGCGATATCAAAGAGGCCGATCTTATCCTTGTCAACACCTGCTCCATCCGCGAGAACGCCGAGCAGCGTGTATGGGGTCGCCTCAATCTCTTCCGGAGTGAAAAGAGAAAACGCCCGCAGGTGATTGTGGGCGTGCTGGGCTGCATGGCAGAACGACTGAAGGAGAAGCTTCTTGAAAGCGACAAGATGGTCGATATGGTTGTCGGTCCTGATGCTTACCGCGACCTCCCCATGCTGGTGGAGACTGCCGGCTCGGGGCATACGGCCGTCAACGTGCTCCTGTCGCGCGAGGAGACCTATGCGGATATATCTCCTGTCCGGCTCGAGAGCAACGGTGTCTCGGCCTTTATCTCCATCATGCGGGGATGCAACAATATGTGTGCCTACTGCGTGGTG
>JBGSLG010000111.1:0-29104 GCA_041740815.1 Bacteroidales bacterium | reverse complement strand
ATCCTTATACTGTGAACAGAACCCGCCGATACTTACAGATCCTGCCTCCTCTTCTCCTTCAATCATGAATTTGACGTTGCATGGCAGGGTGCCGGTGGCCATCATCATCTCAAAGGCCTTAAGGTGCATGAAGAGCTGTCCCTTATCGTCATCGGCACCGCGGGCGTAAATCTTGCCGTCGCGTATCTCAGGCTCAAAAGGAGGCGACACCCATTTATCCAGAGGCTCGGCTGGCATCACGTCATAATGGCCGTAAACGAGTATCGTTGGCAGAGAAGGATCAATGATCTTCTCACCGTAGACTATCGGGTTTCCTTCGGTTGGATAGACCTCTGCCCGGTCTGCCCCGTTGCTTAAAAGCATGTCGCGAATGTATCCGGCAGCCTTTATCATCTCAGGCTTGTATGATTCCGAAGCGCTGATTGAAGGAATTCTTATGAGGGCAAATAGTTCCTCAATAAATCTCTCCCTGTTTGATTCGATGTAGTTTCTTGTCTTTTCCATGATCATTTATATTTTCCATATTCACCAGCTGCCCACAGCAGCTTTGCATACCACTCTTTGCCGAAAGCCCTTTCAAGGGGTTGGCTGAGGAAAATGCACAATTCAGTATCCTGCGCTTCGCCGGCTGCTAATCCGGGTTTGCATATCGGCCACTCTTCGTAATTGACTGCCCTGAAATCACGGTATTGCTTTACCCTTACGGGGAAGAGATGGCATGAAAGGGGCTTCCTGAAGTCTGCTGCCCCGGCATTGAAAGCAGTCTCGATACCGCATTTGTAGACGTCGCCATCCATGACTGTATAAGCGCACTCCTCATTGTTGATCAGCGGGGTAACAAGCTCACCCTCGATATCCTTCATGCTGGTACCAACCGATTCGATAACCGCTATTCCCTCCCGGCGAAGAAACGGTATCAACTTTAGCCTGATGCGCCCGAGTGTCTCAGCCTCCTCTGCCGTCAAAGGTGCACCGGTGTCGCCGTAACGGCAACAGCTACCCTTACATGCACTGAGATCACAGGAAAACTTCTTTTCTATGAGTGCTAATGATACTATCGTGTCATCTATCTGCAGCATCGTGCATCAGACAAGTGATTTACCGGTCATCTCCGGCGGCACCGGCAGACCCATGAGGGTCAGCACCGTGGGGGCCACGTCAGCCAGAATACCGTGACTTACGCTTTTGAACCTGCTGCTGATGAGGTACAGAGGAACGGGGTTCAGCGAGTGGGCCGTGTTGGCTGACCCGTCTGCATTGAGCACATAATCGGCGTTACCGTGATCGGCAATAATCAGCACCTCATAGTCATTGGCCCGTGCTGCCTCGACAACATCACCGGCACACTTGTCAACAGTTCTCACAGCTTTCTCTATCGCTTCATAAACTCCCGTATGACCAACCATATCGCCGTTTGCAAAATTGAGGCAAATAAAATCATGTTTCTTCTTGCCAAGCTCTTCAACGATGGCATCCCTGACCTTGAATGCGCTCATCTCCGGCTGAAGGTCATAGGTGGCCACCCGGGGTGAGGGTATCAGTATCCGCTCCTCACCGGGAAACTCTTTCTCTCTCCCTCCGGAGAAGAAAAAGGTAACATGAGCATATTTTTCCGTCTCAGCAATGCGTAATTGTTTCTTGCCCAGTTCTCCAAGAATTTCCCCGAGAGTCCTGGTCACATTATCTTTCGGGAAGATGACATGCAATCCCCTGAAATTGTCGTCATAAGGCGTCATGGTCAGGTAATGCAGGGGGATGGTCTTCATGCCAGCCTCCGGCATATCATGTTGGGTCAGTACCATTGTCAGTTCGCGGGCCCTGTCATTCCTGAAGTTAATGAACACGACTACATCGCCGGGAGCAAGGGTCGCTACTGGCTTTCCGTCAGCTCCGGTGACAACCAGCGGTTTCATGAATTCATCAGTAACACCCTCGTCATACGAGGTTTGCATTGCCTGAACAATATCTTTAGTCCTTGTTCCGAGGCCATGGACAAGCATGTCATAAGCCTCCCTGATCCTCTCCCACCTCTTGTCGCGGTCCATCGCATAATATCTTCCTATGAACGATGCCACAGTGCCATTGCTGTGCTTCAGGTGGTCAAGAAGCTCCGACATGTATCCTTTGCCACTCCTCGGGTCCGTGTCACGTCCGTCACCGAAGCCGTGAATGTAAACCTCCTTAAGCCCGTATTCCATTGTCATATCGCACAGGGCATACAGGTGTGTGTCCAGTGAGTGCACCCCGCCGTCAGAGAGCAGTCCCATAAAATGTACCTTCACTCCCTTGTCACGTGCATATGCGAATGCCTCCTTCAGGACCTCATTAGAGCGTATCTCACCCGTCCGGCAGGCTTTGTTTATCTTTACAAGATCCTGGTATACAACCCTTCCGGCGCCAATATTAAGGTGGCCTACCTCCGAGTTGCCCATCTGACCCTCAGGCAGTCCGACATCCTCACCGGAGGTAAGCAGGTAAGACGACGGATAAATCTTTTTCAGTGCATCAATATTGGGTGTACCGGCTGAGCTGATGACATCACTCCTTGATCCGTCACCTATTCCCCAACCGTCGAGGATCATCAGCAATACTCTGTTTTCTTTCATTCAATAGTTTATTATGTCAAAATAAGCAGTGCGCAAAAATAACCAATTACTCCGTAACGGGAATCCGCCCTGCTGAATAACAAAAGAGCAGCTTAAAAGTTTGACTTAACGGGCTCCCCGTATTTCCCTGACCTTTATGCGGGATCCCTTCTCAGGGCAGGTGGCCTCATATTCAATATCGCTTCCTACCCAGGCAGCCCACTCCACCTCCGAAAGGTTTCGTGTCACCTTGTCACAGAGACCGGAGGACATGCATCTGACATGCGCCGGACGCTCGATCACGTCATTCCCTGTTGCGGAGAGAAAGGCTTCACCGTTCTCACAAAATGCAAGCCTGATCACATCCTTTTCGCTATCGGAAAATACTACAGGAGGCTGTTGCAGATTCGCCAGTGTCCAGAGTTTAATCTCACCTGTATCATCTGCCGTAAGCATCTGGCTGTCGGAGCTGTCAAAGGCAATTGATTTTATGGCTGACGCATGTCCGTCAATATTCTCTTCCACAGATTGAGTGGATGTGTTCCAGATATCTATGAGCCCTGAATCATCACCTGTTGCCAGGCGGTCTCCGCCGGGGATGAATTTATGAGCCGTAATGACCCTGTCACCTGTCTCAAGTGAAGCCGGTTTATCCGGCGACTGTGTCTTCCAGCAGAGCACTCTTCCCTTATTTGTCAGGGCTGCAAGCACAGTGTTATCCTGAGATATCTCCATCGCTTTTATGCCGTTCACCCCTTCAATCATCATTTTGCCCTTTCGGGATTTAAGATCCCAATCGTTCACTCCTCCTTCAACTGCCGATGAATAGAGTCTGTCTCCGCTGGCTGAAAACCGGAGGGCTGTGATGGTTCCCGATGAGTCCTGCAGATTGTAGCCGATAGTATCATCACCGAGGGGTATCATGACTATCTCTGATGACTCCGTGCCGCAGGCGAGCCAGGAGGCGTCCGGACTAACGGTCATGGTCCTGATAACCTTATCTCCTGCCCAGAGCAGCTTATAACCCCTGGCCGGATTGCCGCTATGCCAGCGCAAGACCCTGCCCCTGGTGTCAGCGGTATAAAAATAGTGCCCGTCCGGCACGTCGGCCATTGCCGTGAAATCAGCACCGTCAGGACTGAAACGGGCATAGAACCGGTTACCATACTTCTTGCTCACCTCGTACAGGGCTGAAAACACATCTGCATCCTCCGTGAACCCTAAGTGCCTGTTATTAAAGATCCAGGCCTGCCATGCCAGAAGTATCTGCAGATCCTTCTCTGCGCCGTGGGTGAGAGATCTCATCGCCAGTGACCTGGCCAGTGATAGCATCCGGTTTCTGTTTTCCTCAGTGGCTCTTTTAACTGCTACCGTTTTTTCGGCAACAATTTCCTTCACCCTGCTCTCAGCTGCGGAAGCTCGTTCCAGAGCCTCATCGGCCATACCGGTTACTGCTTCCGTGTTAATTCTTTCAGTTCCTGCCTGCTCAGCAGCTGCCCTGATTGAGTCTGCAAGGTAACTCAGGCTGTCACTCAGCCGGTCGCTAAAAGCTACGGCCTCGTCTTTCATCTGCACCGCAACTGATTTCTGTTTCTCCGCCCTGTTCCTGAGTGAATATACTGCCCCGAGTGCAATCAGTGCCGCCAGTGCCACCAGGCCCAGCAGCCCTGCAACAAGACGTGAACGCTTGATACTTTCGGTTCCGGTCTTTTTGCTGTATTCCTCCTGAACAGCATATTCCTCCTCAGAGTTTTTAAGGAAGAGCATTGTACGTTCGAATGCCGGGTCGAGTCTCTCCGCCCAGGCCAGCGTAGGAACATTCTCTTCCCTCCACCTGAGGGCTACCAGAAGATCAGGAGCAACCCATAGCCTGCCGTTCCCCTCCTGGTACTGTTCAGCGGCAGCGGCAAGCTTCAGGTATAGTTTTTCGGAGGCCTCCTCATCATCCATCAACTTGCGCAGCGTACCCCACAGTCTGATGATGCTTTCGTGGGTCAGGTCAAGGATGCTCTCCCTGTTAAGCGGCACCTCCTTTGACGGGGTGATAAATGAATACTCAGGAGACCTGAACACTTCTGCAACACTGATTATCTCCTTCTCAGAGCATCCTGTCTGTGCTGCTATTGTGGAGACGCGTTCCGGTTTGCGCAGTTCTCTTCCGTTATCAGTTCTTGTGGTTATTGTTCTGAAGAGGCGTGAGCATACATACCGGTGTCTCTCATCAAGTGACTCAAATGCCTGGCCGGCGTGCTGAGATATTGCCCCCTGAATCTGACCCACTGCCTCATAGTCAGCCATACCCATAGGACGGCTCATATCCCCTGCCCTGCTCCACTGGTTCCAGAGACGCATCATGAGATGTTGCAGAACCGGCAGTTGTCCCGGCCTGTCAGCCAGTTCACTCAGTATCAGCCTGACAAGTGAGCGGTCTATAGACGCTCCGGCGGCCTTGACGGGATCTTCAATCACGGTACCGAGAAGATCATTGGGGATCTGCGGCAACAGGTAACTGCTGCTGTTCATCAGACTGGTCAGGGAGTGAAAACGAGCGCAATCAGACACATACTCAGAGCGAAGTGTCACAATTATATGCAGACCCTGGTCAGGATTCTGAATGGCATTTACTATCAGATCAATAAACTCGGTTGCATCATCGCCCAGAGTACCGCGTGCTGTAGCAGGACTGAACCTGAAGATCTCCTCAAACTGGTCTATGACAATGACAATCTGCTGCCTGAGGTTCTTCCTTATCCTGTTTATGACCTCGGTCAAACCTTCAGTCCTGTTGTGGAGCGATGCCGCTATGCTGGCCTGGGTGAGCTGGGCAAAACCTGCGCTTGCAGAGAATACGGACAATTCTGCCGCAAGGTGATCAACCGGGTTCTGGTCAGGTCTGAAGACAAGGTATGACCATGACTTTTTGCCTTCGGAATTTTCCTTCAGGAGAGCAGGTATGACACCTGACAGCACCAATGAGGATTTCCCGCTTCCTGATGCTCCGATAACAGCAACGAACCTGTTATCCTTCAGTCGGTTAACAACCTTAATGGTACTCTCAATCCGGCCAAAGAACAAGTTTCCCTCATCCGGCCTGAATGCCCTGAGACCCGGAAACGGATTAGGCCTTATAATTATATTCTTGTCAGACATATAAAACTGAATTAGTGGACGGCCGTACCCCCCTGGTTATCCATATAATCTACAAAGATATCAGTGTATTCGGAATAGTAAAAAACAAAGGCAGCAATATCGCTTACAGGAAGGGAATATAGGCCGCTTTTGCCATTATGTGAAGGCACTACCCAGGAGATGATTCCTGGAAGTGATCCGGCGTCATAGCTCTCCGAGTATCGCAAGGATGATGCCAGAAGGATCATTTTTTCTTCAGGGATCCCACTGAAGCAGAGGCTCAGAAATCTCGTCTTTTCGAAGAGAAGTGCCGCATCCGGCACGCTTCCGGTGACCACATTGGCGATCCGGCATCTGGCTGTTTCGGGCAACCGTGCCTCCGTTTCACCGTACCATTCAGGGTTCATCGTCCTTATTGCTCTCGCACTCTCCTCCTGAAGCAGCTGGCTGTTACTGAAGAGGTATGAAACCGCCATCTCCCTGTCAAGTCCTCGCCCGTCGGCTGCCACCCTGTGAAGGGCGCATGCCTTGGTCCAGGTTCCTGTGATATTCAGTTCGGATGCCAGGATGAATGAGGCTACCGACCGTCCCTTTATCTCTCTTAGAGGATAGCAGAGTGATAGCTCTGCCAGCCTGTGACTGTCGTCATGGTTGCCCAGCAACGCTTTGAGTGGCCTGCTGATTGTGCCGGAAGTGACAGTATCAATGGTTTCGGCAGCAATTGCTGCACCGCTTGGAGTATTGTCAGATGAGCATGCGATAATCACCTCTGCAGCTGACCTGCCGGTAAGGAGGGTAAGCAGAGAGAACATGAACCCTGTGTGTGCATCTCTCTCATAGGCAAGAGCTGCTGCAAGTATAAAAGACTTATTTCTATTTGCCTCAAGCTGGAGGGATATCAGTCTGGCAATAGTGTGCAGGGTATCGATCAGCGCCGTCTCAATCCGCTGCCTCTGTTTGCCCTGCGGCACGAAACCCTGCCGGCACAGATGAGCGGCTGCCTTCCGGCGGACATTGATATGGCTGCCGTCGATGAAGCGGTTCAGGTGGGGCAATGCCGCTGACAGAGGCATCATGCCCAGAAGACTCATTATCAGCAGGTTTTCTTTCTCGCTGGCGGTTGGCCTGATTGCTGTACCGATAATATCACCGTACTGCCCGGGGCCGAAGTGCCGGAGTACGTAGTAAGCTTCCCGGGCTGTTTCAGGATAGGTGACAGCCTGCATAACCTTCTCACGTAATTCACTTACTCCGTACTTTCCGGCGGCAATTATCCCTGTCCTCCTGATCTCAATGTTTGGATCTGCCATCAGCTTGACTATCTCCTGCTCATGCGGCTCCCTCCTGTTTACCATGATGCTGCGCGCTGCAGCTGTCTTGTCCGACACGCCGGAGAGTCTCAGGAGCTCACTGTTTCTGACCGGGTCAGAGTAATATTTTTCAATAACGGCAATAATGCCTGCTGCCTCCAGTGTCACATGCTCTCCGAAACGGTTCGCCGATGCTATCAGTTTCAAGGCAGGCAGGAGTGCAGGATCAAACGTTTTGCCTGCCGTGGAAACAACTTCGAAGGCGTAGCTTCCGTCAGCATGGTTAGCCAGGTAATCGAGCCTGCCGCTGATGAGATCAAGATAATGATCAGCTACCAGAAGCGCACTTCTGAACCCCCTGACCGGCTCCTGACCGGCAGCAGGAATATCTGAATAAATAACAACGCCAGGTACAGAAGCAATTTTTTCAGATAACCCATTACTGAAGTCAACTGAAAGAACCAGACCCAGAATGATCAATAAAAGGGCATAAAGAGGAAGCAACAGAACCAGCCCGGAGGCATCAAATCCGGTCAGCCATCTGACTAACAGCAATATTAAGGTTAATGCCAGTATTGCTCCCGGAACTCTGAACGGCAGGTTGCACGACTTTTCGCGGACTCCGTATCCTTCTGTAAACAGGCGAAGTACTGTTGCCATAGAAGGCAGGGTGACTATAAACATGAATGTCAGGAAGAAAACGGCTGCCAGGGAGGTGAAGAGGGCTGAAAGCAGACTCAGTGACTCCTTGCCGTTAAGATCGAAATAGATGTAGACAAGTGCCGCAGGCACGGATAGCACCAGGAGTGTGAGCGGCGAAAGCAGCAGCTTGCCCTGAAACCTCATATTCCTCAGAATGGGAAGGTAATGCCGGTTCTGCATGATCAGCCCCAGACCGATTCCGGTTATAACAAGTATGGCTGTGTAGACAAGAGGCGTAGCTCTGAAGAATGAGAGTTCCGTAATTACAGTCAGAATGGTGACTGCGGTAATCACCATCAATGCAAGTGCCAACCAGAAGACCCACATATAACCGGTTTTCATTGCCCTAAAGGTATTGACATATCCCGGAATAGAAACAGACTCACTTAGACAAGATACAACAAAAATCCAGAAGTTACAAATAGCTGCCTCTTGACCTTACCAGGCCGGCAATGCGGGATGTCATCTCCTCCGTTGATTCATTATCGGCATCAATTACCAGGTCAGCCATTTCGTACCATTTTTCCCGTGGCGCCAGCAGGGTCCGAATCCTGGTGGCCAGATCCTCTTCTCCCGCATCCAGCAGGAGCGGCCGTACCGATCTGGATTTCTTCAGGCGTGACGCCAGGGCTTCAACAGGCAGTTTCAGGTAGACTACCACTCCCGTTGACTTCATGACTTCAATGTTGTCAGGTGAGCAGGGTGTCCCGCCGCCGCATGCAACAACAGTTTTGTTCCTGCCGGACACCGTAAGCAGTGCCCGGCTCTCGGCCTTCCTGAAATACTCCTCTCCCTTTTGTGCAAAGAGTTCAGGCACTGACAGACCCTCCTGTTCCTGAACAACCTTATCCGTGTCTGCAAATTTCCATTGAAGGAAAGATGCTATCTTCCTTCCGTTGGAGCTCTTGCCGCTCCCCATGAACCCTGTCAGGTAGATGTTCATACCTGGCTACAGATCCAGTTTCATCTGTGCGGGGTCATCCGGCAGCGGGCCGTGAGGTGCCTGACCGGCGTCTTCCTCCTCATTCCTGTCAGGTGGCGGTGGTGCCGCTTCACTCTTCACCACGGGCTCAAGCTCACGTATATCCGTGACGCTGTAATTTGAAAGCCTTTTCCCCTTTGCACGGAAGCTTTTTACCCCGATAAATTCCGCAACCTCAATGATCTCCTGCCTGCGGCCCTCATTCTTACCACCAAAGCTGATCTCAAGGCGGGGATACTCAACCTCTGTCAGACTGACGAGTTTTGAACCTTCGCTATCGGAGATCATGCACTGCAGCCTCTCGGACTCTTCAAAGACGAACCTCTTGACATAATAGAAGCCCTGCTCCTGATCCCAGTATACGACAGAGAATATCTTTGACTCCCTGAACTTCTCAAGCAGGAGGAGGTCATCTTCAAAATGAAGCGACAGGTCAGTGCCGGAGGTCCTGTACCATCCCCCCTTCGTGACAACAAGGAGTGTATCCTCCGATACAAACTCTCCGAGGAATCTGCCCCTGCCATCTACATTCAGCCTCATCACCGCCTCATCAAACCACAACTTGCGTCCACCCAGTGTCGAGAGGCCTTTCTCCTTGAGTGTAATCTTATGTACGGGATTCTTTGTCAGGATATTACCCATCGATGCACGACCCTTGATTGCCAGCTCCCCGAAGTCGAAGTCGAAGGTGAGTTTCTTCAGCCTGGCGCGGGGCTTATGGTAAACGCGGATGACCTCCCCCTCGCCGTTAGGGTTTGCACTGAGATAAAGAATGCGGGTACCGTTTGAGCCTCGCCCGAGACTGTATTCCTTGTCGCGCGTGAGGCCGGTCAGGGCACATCGCTTGACATAGTATGGTCCTTCACGGCCATCCTGGTACACGGTGTTGTAAATTGTCCGGGTGTCGTTCCTGAGGAAGACCTGGATGTGTATCACGTCTTTTCCTACAAAAAGCTTCTCAGCCACCCTGGCGATGAGGTAGGTACCGTCTTTCCTGATAACTATTATATCATCGATATCTGAACAGTCACATATATACTCATCCTTTTTAAGTCCTGTACCGACAAATCCCTCCTGGCGGTTGACATAGAGTTTTGCATTTACGGCAACCACTTTCGAGGCCTCAATGGTTTCAAAGCTTCTGATCTCGGTCTTCCGTTCAGAATTCTTGCCGTATCTCTTTTTTATTTGACGGTAATAATTTATTGTATAGGCAATTATGTTGCCCAGGTGGTTTATTACCTCCTCCAGTTCACCCTCGATACCTTTGATATGTTCGTCTGCACGTGAAGAGTCGAACTTTGATATACGCTTGATCTTTATCTCCGTCAGCCTGATTATGTCATCGCGGGTTATCTCTCTCTTGAAGAGCTTTTTGTAGGGCTTCAGGCCCTTGTCGATGGCAGTGATTACAGCCTCCCAGGTCTCGCTCTCCTCAATGTCACGATAGATTCTCTTTTCAATAAATATCTTTTCCAGAGAAGAGAAATGCCACTCTTCCTCGAGTTCCGCCTTGCGTATCTCCAGCTCGCGCGTCAGGAGCTTCACGGTCTGGTTAGCGGAGTGTCTGAGGATATCGCTTACACCTACGAAGGCAGGCTTGTTCTCGTCGGTTATAACACATGCGTTAGGTGAGATTGAAAGCTCGCAGTCGGTAAATGCATAGAGTGCATCGATAGTTTTGTCAGGGGATATTCCTGACTGGAGCTGGATGACGATCTCCACGCCTCCCGCAGTATTGTCGTCAATCTTTTTTATCTTGATCTTGCCCCTGTCGTTGGCTTTGACAATAGACTCAATGAGTGAAGAGGTAGTGCGGCCGAAGGGTATCTCGGTTATCACCAGGCCCTTCCTGTCAACCTTTTCGATCCTGGCTCTTACCTTGACAGCCCCGCCCCTGGCACCGTCATTGTACCTTGAAATATCTATCATCCCTCCTGTCGGAAAATCGGGATAGAGCACGAAGGGCTTGTCCTGCAGGTAACTTATCGACGCATCTATCAGCTCGTTGAAGTTATGGGGGAGTATCTTTGATGCCAGTCCCACGGCGATACCCTCAACGCCCATTGCCAGCAGCAGCGGGAACTTGACCGGCAGGGTTACGGGCTCCCTGTTGCGTCCGTCGTAGGAGCTCATCCACTCAGTGGTCTTGCTGTTGAAGGTGACCTCGAGTGCGAATTTGGAGAGTCTGGCCTCAATGTACCTCGGTGCAGCAGAGCCGTCTCCTGTCAGTATGTTGCCCCAGTTACCCTGCGTTTCCACCAGCAGATCCTTCTGTCCAAGCTGCACCAGCGCATCGCCTATCGATGCGTCGCCGTGAGGATGGAACTGCATCGTATGGCCTATAATGTTTGCCACCTTGTTGAAGCGGCCGTCATCCATGCGTTTCATGGAGTACAGTATCCTGCGCTGAACGGGTTTTAGTCCGTCAGACATATGGGGTACTGCACGCTCAAGAATAACGTATGACGCATAGTCTAGAAACCAGTCCTGGTACATGCCCGACAGCGCCGTGACAGTATGCAGGGCCACTGGCAGATGACCGTTCGTCGTTGCTTTTATCTCCTCGCCCTCACCGGCGGGAGACCCTTCCAAAGGATCACTCTCTTTCATCTTCTGAAACAATCTCCTCTCACACCTTAAGAGCCTCGGGGATCTCCTCCTCCACTCTCAGGTTGTCAATAATAAAATCCTGCCGTTCAGGGGTGTTCTTACCCATGAAGAACTCAAGGAACTGGATATATGAATCAGCTTTCTTCATGATGACAGGCTCAAGCCTCATGTCTTTGCCGATAAAATGTATAAACTCATCGGGGGAAATCTCACCCAGACCCTTGAAGCGGGTTATCTCCGGATCAGGACCCAGGGCTTTAATTGCCTTCTGCCTCTCCTCGTCGCTGTAGCAGTAGCGCGTCTCCTTCTTGTTCCTCACCCTGAAGAGCGGTGTCTGAAGGATGTATACGTGGCCCTTTCTTACAAGGTCAGGGAAAAATGTCAGGAAGAATGTCAGCAGGAGGAGGCGAATGTGCATTCCGTCAACATCGGCGTCAGTGGCTATCACCACGTTATTGTAACGGAGGTCCTCTATCGATTCCTCAATGTTGAGGGCTGCCTGCAGCAGGTTGAACTCTTCATTCTCATAGACGATCTTCTTTGTCAGCCCGTAGCAGTTGAGCGGTTTGCCCCTGAGGCTGAATACCGCCTGTGTCTCAACGCTGCGCGACTTGGTGATGGAGCCGCTGGCTGAGTCTCCTTCAGTGATGAAGAGGGTTGAATCAAGCTTCCGCTCATCATTGGAATTATAGTGTATCCGGCAGTCGCGGAGCTTGCGGTTATGCAGGCTCACCTTCCTCGCCCTGTCGCGGGCAAGCTTCTGTATTGAGCTGATGGCCTTGCGTTCCTTCTCTGATTCCTGGATCTTCTTCAGCAGTATGCGTGCCGTCTCACCGTTCTTGTGAAGGTAATCGTCGAGGTGCTTGCGCACGAACTCGACGATGAAGTTGCGTACGCTGGGGCCTTCGGGACCCATATCTTTCGAGCCGAGCTTGGTCTTCGTCTGCGACTCGAAGATGGGCTCCTCGATCTTGACCGCAATGGCGGCTATGATTGATGTCCGTATGTCTGAGGCATCGAAATCCTTTTTGTAGAACTCCTTCACTGTTCTTGTCAGTGCTTCGCGGAAAGCGATGAGATGGGTTCCTCCCTGCGATGTATGCTGTCCGTTGACGAAGCTGTAATAATCCTCGCCGTACTGTTCACCGTGAGTGATGGCTACCTCGATGTCATCGCCCTTGAGATGGATGATCGGATAGAGACCCTCCTGGCTCATATTATCATTGAGAAGATCGACAAGGCCGTTCCGGGAGACAATTTTGTTGCCGTTGAGGTTGATGACCATGCCTGCGTTGAGGTATGAGTAGTTCTTCATCATACTCTCAACGTACTCCGAGATGTAATAGCAGTTGCCGAACATAAGCTCGTCAGGGACGAAGATCACTTCTGTGCCGTTCTCCTCACCTGTGGGTTTGAGAGGCTCGTCTCTGACAACCTCCCCTGCCTTGAACTCTATCTCCTTCAACTGTCCCTCGCGGACAGACCTGAGGATGAACAGTGACGAAAGGGCATTGACGGCCTTGATCCCTACGCCGTTCAGCCCCACGGATTTCTTGAAGGCCTTCGAGTCATACTTGGCCCCGGTGTTCATTTTCGATGTTACGTCAAGCACCTTGCCGAGAGGGATGCCCCGACCGAAATCGCGGACCTTTACCTCCCTGCCGGTGATGCTTACGTCAATCTTGCGGCCGTAACCCATCATATACTCATCAACCGCATTATCCATCACCTCCTTGAGCATGACGTATATTCCGTCATCGAGAGACGAGCCGTCACCCAGCTTGCCGATGTACATACCTGGCCGCAGCCTGATATGCTCCTTCCACTCAAGGGTTCTGATGTTCTCTTCAGAATAATTGCCGTCCATCATACAAAATTTGGGCAAATATAAAGATTTAGGCAAGGCGGTGTTTTCCGATTTATCAACAACACCGGTGAATTATTACCTTAAAACGTGATATTTCCGCGGTATGAAGCTGTTACCCGGGGTAGCCCGGTTCGCTTCTCATCTCGTCCATGGCGGTTACCATGAGCGAATTTACCCTGACAGCCAGTTCGTCAGGGTCACCTGTTCCGAACTGCCCGGGGAAGATAGGGTCAAGGACCCTGATCCTCACCACTCTTCTGCTGCCGAAAATGATACCCTTCTTGGGGAGTATCTCGCCGGTGCCGTCAATCAGCACAGGGAGCAGCGGCTTATCAGTCTTCACTGCCAGCTGAAAGGCGCCGGTCTTGAATTTGCCAACAACTCCGGTGAGCGACCTGGTGCCCTCCGGGAATATCACGATGGAGATACCCTCCTGAAGTGATTCCACACATTTTTCCATCATCCTGATGACGCTCGATTTATTGCCTCTGACAAGCTCGATATACTTCACCATCCTCATCTCCCATCCCACCAGTGGCATCCGGAAGACCTCGATCTTGGATACCCATCTGAGTCTGTGGCGCAGCATGTTAAAAAAGACGATGTCAAGCATCGACTGGTGCGTTGGGATAATTATATAAGCCTGGTTCTGGTCTATCTTCTCACGGCCTTCAGTTATCACCTTCCAGAAGGGGCTCATCTTCGTAAGTACAATCCCCTGTATGACCATCCACCTGTTATTCATAAGACGCCTGCTGTCAAATGCCAGTGACAGCAGCCACAGGATCAGTGCAATGGGGAAGCCGATCACAACGAAAACGATGCTCGAGGCCCAGACCCACAGTGACTTAATGATATTCATTGTTTAATTCTTTGATTGATTTTTTTTGCAGCCCACGCCAGCCCGAAGCCGGCTATAATGCCGAGGAGGGCTCCGCCGATGATGTCACCGGGATAGTGCACACCAAGGTAAATCCTTGAATAAGAAACCAGTGCAGCCCAGATGAAGATTGCAAGGGCAAACCATCTCCTGCCCAGCAGTGATGCTGAGAAGGCTGCAACGCCGAAGCTGTTCGAGGCATGTCCTGAGACGAAACCGTACATACCAGCGCAATATCCCCTCACGGTATGCACCATCCCGGCCAGGTCGGGATCATGGCAGGGTCTGGGGCGTTCGGTCAGTTCTTTGATGAGACTTGACCCCTGGTCATCTATCAGCACCAGCAGGGGAATCATCAGCAGAGGGGTCCACGAGAGCTTGCCATACTTTCTGATAATCATCCAGATGATAACCAGGTAGAGCGGGATCCAGACAGTCTTCAGGCTGAGTATCCACATCACTTCGTCAAAAAAAGGAGAGTGATGGGAATTCAGAAAGAGGAAAATATTTTGGTCGAGCTCAACCATTATCAGCTGTTTATTGCGCGCCAGAGAAGATCTTTGAGGGTGGTGATGCCTGTCCCGCTTATTGATGAGATGAATACTGCCGGTATCTCATCAGGCAGCAGAGGCCGTATGGCATCTCTCAGTTCGTCATCAAGCAGGTCGCATTTGGAGATCGCCATCACCCTTGGCTTGTCGAGCAGTTCGGGATTGTATTTGCGGAGCTCCTCAACAAGGATATGATACTCCTGCTTTATGTCATTGCAGTCGGCCGGTATCATGAAGAGCAGTACCGCGTTCCGTTCAATATGCCTGAGGAACCTGTGTCCCAGTCCCTTTCCCTCGGCTGCCCCCTCGATAATCCCGGGTATGTCAGCCATGACGAATGATTTATCTTCGCGATAGCTTACAATACCGAGGTTGGGAGTGAGGGTTGTGAAGGGATAGTTGTCAATCTTTGGCTTTGCAGCGCTTACAACTGAGAGAAGCGTTGACTTCCCGGCGTTGGGAAAGCCCACCAGTCCCACGTCCGCAAGAACCTTAAGCTCGAGAATAAACCAGCCTTCTATGGATGGCTCGCCGGGCTGCGCAAAGCGGGGTGTCTGGAATGTTGCCGACTTGAAGTGGGTATTGCCCATGCCTCCGCGGCCGCCTTTTACGAGGATCTTCTGTTCGTCTTGACTGGTGATCTCAAAGAGGATGTCATTCGTCTCACCATCCCTTGCCACCGTGCCGAGCGGCACGTCAATAATGACATCCTCGCCGTCGGCGCCGGTCTTCTGATTGGATGATCCCGATCCTCCGTGACCTGCAAAGATATGCTTCCTGAATTTGAGGTGCAGGAGAGTCCATAGCTGCGAGTCTCCCCTGAGGATGACGTCTCCTCCCCTGCCCCCGTCGCCCCCGTCGGGACCGCCCTTGGGAGCGGATTTCTCACGACGGAGGTGTGTTGAGCCGGGGCCGCCTTTGCCCGAGCGTCCGAAGATCTTTACATAGTCTACAAAGTTGGTATCACTCATCTAGTTATATTACTGTTTCAATATGTCTGCAGAGCCTTGCGAAGATGTCATCTACCGAGCCTACTCCGTCAACTCTCCGCGACACTCCTGTTTTTTTCCCGTACTCAATGACAGGTTCGGTCTTGGCACGATAGACGGCTATACGATTGGTTATGACCGCCTCGTCGGCATCATCAGCCCTGCCTGATACCAGCGCTCGCTTCTTCATACGCTCTGTCAGCTCGGTGTCATTGACCTCCAGTACGAGCATGAGGTCAATCTTCATACTTCTCTCCTCCAGCATCTTCTCCAGCGCCTCTGCCTGCTCTACAGTCCTGGGGAAACCATCAAAGACGAACCCCGCTTTTCCCGTGGTGGCATCAATCTTATGAGCTATCATGGCAATAACAACATCGTCAGGCACAAGTTCACCCGCGGCCATGATGGCCTCCATCTTTTTCCCGAGTTCAGTTGCTGCAGCCAGCTCAGCCCTTAGCATATCACCTGTTGAAAGATGAAGTAGATTATATTTTTCTGCCAGGGTTACCGACTGCGTTCCCTTCCCTGATCCGGGAGGGCCGAACATAAGAACATTAATCATTTTAAGGTTATTTTGTGAGTTTATAAATTGCCTTCAGGTTACGGCCGTAACCGTCATAGTCGAGGCCATAACCCACCACAAAGTTGTTGGGAATCTCAAAACCGATGTAGTCTATAGGTATGTCTCTGGTGTAAGCTTCCGGCTTGAAAAGCAGGGTGCATATCCTGACCTCCACCGCTTTCCTCAGGGTCAGCTCGCCGATGATGCGTTCGAGGGTGCTGCCGGTATCTACTATATCCTCAAGCACGATGACAGTCTTTCCTGATATATCCTCATTCCAGCCAATCAGTTCCTTGATCTTGCCTGAGCTGCTGGTGCCCTCATATGAGGCCAGCTTGATGAAGGAGATCTGGGAATGGAGGGTGATCTGCCTGAAGAGATCGGCAGCGAAGAGGAAGGCGCCGTTGAGGATGCCGAAGAAAAGCACATCCTTTCCTTTCAGGTCTTCATTTATCTTTTCCGCCAGGGCTGTGATCCGGCTCTGGATCTCATTTTCGGTAATATAAACCGAGAACTCTCTGTCAAGGACTGTTATCTCATTCATGGTGCGGGTGGTTGATGCCGCTAAATTATAAATTTAAAGCGTATTTTTGCCCCTGACAGTGGTGTAACATTAAAAAAGAGTTTATGAATCCGTCAGTTAGCATTATTATGGGCAGCACTTCCGATCTCAAGGTGATGGAGAAGGCTGCAGAGTTTCTCGACAGCATGGAGATACCCTTTGAGATCAACGCCCTCTCGGCACACCGTACGCCGGACGAGGTTGAGAAGTTTGCCAGGGGTGCGGCAGGCAGGGGAATTAAGGTCATCATTGCCGGGGCAGGCATGGCGGCTCATCTCCCGGGGGTGATAGCGGCGATGACACCGGTGCCGGTCATCGGGGTGCCGGTCAGGGCCTCTCTTGACGGCATGGATTCCTTGCTGGCCATAGTGCAGATGCCTCCCGGAATACCTGTTGCCACGGTAGCCATTGACGGCGCCCTGAATGCAGGCATCCTGGCGGCCCAGATGATCGCCACCGGTGACCCGGCCCTCATGAAGAAACTGATCGCCTACAAGGAGAGCCTGAAGCAGAAGATCGTAAAGGCCAACGAGGAGCTTGGTGCGGTGAAGTTTCGGCACCGGACTAATTGATTATAAGTCGGCAGTCTTCAGTCAGCAGTCCTCAGTCTTGGCTTTATGGGCGGTTATTTGTACTTAATGGGATTTTGGATCATATTATTGAGTAACCGCCCAATTTCCTGAGAACGATTTTCGTAATCGTGATAGACCTCTTCAGTGATGTAATTACATTCATAGGCAAAGTCCAACCAAACCTGTGTTTCCGAGTTTTCCATATCTGAATCGGACATTTTACTGACAAAATGTGCCTCATAGAGACGTTTACGGTAGCCTTCTCCTATATTCGAACATACAGATCTTGAAGATCTTCTGATCTGTGAGGTAAGGGAATACATTTCATCTTTCGGAAATTCTCTACTTATATTATAGATATCCATTGCCAGAGAAAATGCCTTCTGGTATGCTATCAGATTTCTAAATCCGGTTTTCATTTTCTATCATGCTTATTTTTTGACTGCCGATTGCTGACTGCCAACTGCCGACTAAAAAGTAATCCGTACCTGCCCCTTCAACTCATGCTTCAATCCAGCCCCGGTATCATTTCCGGATTCTGTAAAAGCATATTTTAACCTTACCTCCGCCCTTTCAGCAGGCTTCCATGATAGCATGATGAATGAGCGGGTCATTTCGCCATAGAGTGCCGGCACACTGAATGAGGAGAGCAGGTCAGCTTCCCAGGCATAGAGGCGACTGTCCCAGCCGTCGGAGGAACCGATGGCATACCTGAACCATATACGTAGCGGGACCTTGTGAAAAGTGTACGAGAAATCCTGGCAGAGCAGATAACCCTTCTCTTCAGAAGGGGTGATGAATGATGCGGATGCACGGGTGGTAAGACGCAAGCCTTTGGCAGGATTGCAGTTGAGGGCAAACGAGAGCTGTTGCCTGGTGTGGATCACAGATAAAGCTGTGCCTGTTTCAGAGGCAGAGTCATATTCGCGGGAGGAGGAGGTATAAGACAATCGGAGAGAGATGTCATCACGGGGAAGGTACTCTCCCTTTACCTCAATCCTGTTGCCGTATGATGGTGCAGAGGACCGGTAGCGCAGCCAAGGAATCCGGTAATGATCAGCTGCCGCGGTTACAAAAAGATGCCTTGCTGCCTCAAGGTGCACTGAGGCCGCCAGTCCTGTCTCGTTCCCGGAGCCTGAACCGGCTTTGAAGGCACCGGAATGGAAGGCATGATACTCCGGAGAGAAATGCCTTAGGAGGATGTTGAAAGTGACCCTCCCCGAAGGCTTCGCCCTCAGCCCGGCCGTTGCGGCCCATGAACCCGGAAGGCTCATGCCGGCCTCCGCAAAGATCAGGACGGGTCCGGTGCCGGCCCTGAGGTCAGCAGCAAGGTTCATCAACCGGCTCCCTTCAAAGGCATGGAGGTTCTCCGGCTTGCGCCTGTCGGGCCGGAACGGCAGGGAGAACCATGTTGCCGATGCGGTCACCCCTCCCCTTACCTTTTGTGCGCCTGCGGTAAGGTGAAGGCCGGCCACCGTCTCGGTGAGGCTGTTGCGCGCGCCGAGCTGTGACTCTGTGATATGAAGACCTCCCCTGACAAGATTGCTCACCCCGGTAGCAATGCTGTCTTCATTGCAGAGTATCCGCGCATCAATTTTGTTTGATGATGCAAAGAGCACCGCTCCGGCATTCATGCCGCCCGCCATCAGGCTGACACCGCGAAAGAAGCTGTTTTCCTCTGCAGAGGTGTACGGTGCTGCCGTGCTTCTTCCTGACATGAATGAGGGCGAGCTTAGCCATGAACCCATCCACTGGCTGCTGTTGAAGACCAGCCCCTCACCCATCCGCAATGCATAGTCGCCTACTATTATCTTGTTTATGAACTTATTACCCTCAATCTCGATATAACCTGAGAGGAAGTCAGTACCGTAACCGTCTTTGAAGGTGAACGGCTCTCCCGGATCATTCTCAGCTGTAAGACCGAGGCTGAATCGCCCCTGTTCATGTTTCAGCCTTAATAGTGACCGGACTCCCTCGGTGTCACTCCCACCCGCGATGAAACGGGTTGAGCCCGTCAGGGTAACCGTTGTCCGGCCATAACCCTTGTGAACTGATTCCGTTACGGGCTCAAGCGATACATACGGGGCCATCAGCATCACCGTGCTGCGGTCAAAGGCAGGCAGAAGAGCCAGCTCATAGATAGTCACCACATTCCCGTTCTTCCTGACATGATCAGCCAGCACCATCACCTGAAAATCAGTAAGGAAGAAGAGCCTGGCGATTTCCATCGCGTCGCCGCTGTTAATAGTGACGGGCGACTCTTTCAGTTCAGCCAGCTCCTCCAGTAAGGCAGTGGGGTCAGCGTCATCGGCCAGAGCCATTATCTCTTCCACAGACTCCCCGAAGGCCCGGTTTTCCTCCTGGCACAAAAGGGGGCTCAGGAAGAGAGCCGGGATAACAATCACAATCGCAACCCTTCGTATTGACTGATGGTACATATAGCCTTGAAAATTAGCATGCAGATGCATTGAAGGTTATCTGGTTATTCGTAAAGTCCTGATAATGATCATAATGACAGTCGTGAAATTCATCTTATTGTCCATGTAATTGAGACAGAAGATGTCACACCCGTCACGCTGTTAAGCAGAAATCCGGCATCCGTCTGCAGCGAACCTGTTTTGAATCCGATCCCGAATGCAAATGCTGACGGCGAACTCATGTAGCCTGACCTCAGAATCAGCCTGTCACGAACATCCCAGGCCAGACCTAACTGAACCGAGAGGGGTTCCTCGCTCACCTTCGAGCTCCCGATGGCCAGAAGTAAGTCGTCGGACTGCCTCCACTGCAATCCGGCCTCAATTGATGATGGCAGGGTATTGAGCGGGGCTATCGGATTAAAAAGATGCAGCCCGAGGGTCAGCGAGGGTGCAAGGAAACAGGTCATCCCGGTCTCAAAAGTAACATGTGACACATCACGGTATTCGCCGATGCCATGCTCTGCGATATAATCAACCTGGACGCCCACTGCTATGCCGTCAGTGATTTTCACGGCGCTGCCCAGTCCGGTAAAAATCCTGTAGTAATCGGCATTGCCGTAATGAGTTGCCACGAGGCCAATTGGTGCAGGTTTGATTGCTATAACTGCGCTCACCGCCTTCGACGAGAGGGCAGGCATCATAAAGCGGTTCTCCAGGGCGGCGGAGAAGCTTGTCGCCGTGGCTGCGGACAGCAGCGCCTGGTTATTGAAGCAGTTCCAGTGACCGGGAGTTGCCGTCACGGCAAAAGCCATACCCATTGCTTCTGCCCCGTGGGGCACAAAGAGTGGCTCGCCGGCATGAAGTCCGGCAGCAGAAATAAGAAACGACACTAATACCGCATTCCACCGCAGCATCATAGTGAGACACAATTACTGTATCAAATTTATGACAGGAAACGGAGAAAGTCAAGGGGAAAGGCAAAAAAAAGGCAATAGGGAGTAGGCAGTAGGCAGTAGTAATATTGATAATGTGCATATTATCAGACTATTGCCTATTGCCTATTGCCTACTGCCTGATCACACCTTAATATCCTTAATATTGAGCTGCACCGAGGTTTTGCCCCTGAACTCATTCATCTCGATGGAATAGGCTATGTCAACCACTCCTCCGTTTTCCCTGAAGAGCTCAGTCATATCTGCCTGGCCAAATGCGATGGCACCCAGAGGCTCTGCGTTATGACGGGCGAAGCTCAGCTTGAGGTGCATCCCGTTGTTGCCAACAGGCTGGCATGCCAGTGTCTTGACCTTGCGTGACACAAAGACCGGAGCCACGTTATCCGGCCCGAACGGCTGGAACCGTTCGAGGTATCTGAAGAGCTCCGGGGTGACATCCTCCAAAGGGATCTCCTCATCAACCTTCAGTGACGGGACAAGGTGTTCCTCCTTTATCGTTTCACTGACAAACTTCTCAAAACGCTCACGGAACTCCTTCAGGTTCTCCTGCTTCAGGGTAAGTCCTGCAGCAAACATATGGCCTCCGAAGCTCTCCAGCAGGTCTGAACATGATTCGATTGCCTGGTAAAGGTCATAGCCGGGAACGCTGCGCGCTGATCCGGTTGCGAATCCGTCCTTTGATTCGGTCAGAATCACTGTAGGCCTGTAATAGGTTTCGATGAGGCGTGAGGCAACTATGCCTATCACGCCCTTGTGCCATCCCTGGCGGAAGAGCACGGTAGTTCTTGCATTGCCTGTCCTGGAATCGTCACTCACCATCCGGCGGGCCTCTGAGGTTATCTCAGTGTCTTTCTTCCGTCTGTCGTCATTGCTGCGGTCGATGCCATCGCATATGGTAAGGGCCTCATCAGGATTCTGGGATACGAGGAGCTCCACCGCCTTGCTGCCCGACTCCATACGTCCCGCAGCGTTAATGCGCGGACCGATCCGGAAGACAACATCTTCAATTGCAAGTGGCATGCGTATCTTCGCTTTCTCAATTATCTTCTGAAAGCCAAGGCGCGGAGAACGGTTGATCTGCTGAAGTCCGAAATATGCAAGGATCCTGTTCTCCCCGGTCATGGGGACAATGTCTGATCCGATGCTCACAGCCACCAGGTCGAGGTAGGGGACTATCTTTTCAAAAGGGATGTTTTGCACCCGGCAGATAGCCTGCATCAGCTTGAACCCCACACCGCATCCCGAAAGCTCCTTGTATGGGTAGTTGCATCCCGGCTGCTTGGGATCAAGCACTGCTGTGGCATCTGGTATCTCGTCGCCCGGCAGATGGTGATCGCAGATGATGATGTCAACTCCCTTTGACCGCGCGTACTTAACCTTGTCCACCGACTTGATACCGCAGTCGAGCGCAATGATCAGCCGGCAGTTACTTTCGGCTGCATAGTCAATGCCCTTCTGCGAGAGCCCGTAGCCCTCATGGTATCTGTCAGGAATATAATAATCCAGACTCGTGTGCCTCTCGCGCAGGAATGCGTAAAGCAAAGCCACTGATGTAGTGCCGTCAACATCATAGTCACCGTATACAAGTATCTTTTCGTTCCTCGAGATTGCAGTGCTGATACGGTCCACAGCCCTGTTCATGTCTTTCATCAGGAAAGGGTCATGGAGCGAACTCAGAGAAGGGTTAAAAAAATCCTCAGCCTGTTTTTTTGTTGTGATGCCGCGCTGTACCATCAGGTTGGCGACAGCAGCAGGCACCGCCATCTCTGTCGCCAGGATCGTGGCGACACGTTCGTCGCCCCTCTCTTTCAAGAGCCACCTTTTTTCCATTATATGTTATTTTAGTAATATTCATATCCGAAGACCTCCCTCAATGTGTTTCGCAATTCATTTTTCACATCTTCCATACTTACCTTCCTTCCCGTCTCTTTCTCTATGCTTGTCACACCTTTATCGGTGAAGCCGCAGGGGTTAATATGGCTAAAATATGAGAGGTCCGTGCTGACGTTAAGGGCAAAGCCGTGCATTGTCACGAATCTTGATGCTCTTACGCCTATGGCACAAATTTTTCTGGCCCGGGTGCTGTTGTCCGGATCAATCCAGACTCCCGTGGCCCCATTCAGACGCCCCCCTTCGATACCGAAACGGGCGATGCACCTGATAATTGCTTCTTCAAGCAGATGAATATAATCACGCAATCCAATCTTCATCCCTTCCAGGTCGAAGATAGGGTAACCGACCAGTTGGCCCGGACCGTGGTAGGTTATGTCACCTCCCCTGTCTATCCGGTAAAACTCGGCATCACGTGCCTGAAGCTGAATATAGTCGAGCAGCAGATTCTGGTCAGACCCGCTTTTACCAAGTGTGTACACGTGGTTATGCTCAACAAATATAAGCCGGTCAGGGGTCCTTTTTCGATCCTGAACCGGGCTGGCCTTCTCCGCGAGCCTGGCATTGAAGAACCGTTCCTGGTATTCCCAGGTCTCCTTATAATCTCTGCGCCCGAGATCGTCAAATATGACCCGCGAGGCGGGCTCGGGCCCCAGGGCTGAAGAGACGGTACCTGCGGCACGGGAAGATGAATATTTCTCACCGTCAGGTGCTCCCGGTCCGGGTGTCTCTTCGCCGTCTCCGGACCTGATGTGTTTCTCTGCATGGAACGAGCTCCTGACCAAAGGAGAGCTCTCAACAAACTCAAACCCCATCTCCAGTCCTCTCTGACGGTACTCCTCGAATTTTTCCGGAGTAACATATTCAACAACTGGAATATGCGCAAGGCTAGGAGCGAGATATTGTCCGATAGTCACAATCCTGCAACCGGTTGCAAAGAGGTCATGAAGTGCATCCAGCACCTCCTCCTCAGTCTCTCCGAGTCCAAGCATCAGTCCTGACTTCGCCCTTACTTCTCTTGATGCAATATACCTCAGTACCGAGAGACTAGTCTCGTATTTCGCTACCGATCTTATCTGCGGGGTCAGCCGTCTGACTGTTTCGATGTTATGGGATATTACATCCGGACCGGCTTCGATGACTTTGTCAATATCTGAAACATTTCCACGGAAATCCGGTATCAGTGTCTCTATTGTCACATCCGGATTTACCTCTTTTATCCGTCTGATTGTCTGCGCCCAGTGTGATGCGCCACCATCATCAAGGTCATCACGGTCAACGGAGGTGATGACACAGTGCCTGAGTTTCATGGTTTTGACTGCCAGCGCCACCCGCTCTGGCTCACTTCCGTCGGGCGGAAGCGGTTTGCCGCTGCGGGTTCCGCAGAACCTGCATGATCGGGTGCAAATGTCTCCCAGGATCATCAGGGTGGCTGTGCCGGCATTCCAGCACTCGCCTATGTTCGGGCAGTTGCCGGATGTACAAATGGTGTGCAGGTGGTTATCTTCCACAAGACGCTTGACCATCGTGTAGCTCTCCCCGCTTGCCCTCTCCATTCTTAGCCATGATGGCAGTCTCCTGTTGCCTGACATACCCGATTTGTCCCCTGGATTGAATTAATATGCAAAGGTATAAATAATTGCTATAGCTCCGGGAGGAATTTGCGCCCGCGAAACAATGAAATCGTATCTTTGAAAGATGTTTTTTGCAGGCGCTGCCATGGGACAAGGATTGGAATCATTTATGACTGAAGCAACACTTGAGATTGCCTCTGTCGCCGGCTGGATGTGGCAGAGAGGCTGGGCTGAAAGAAATGCGGGGAATATCTCAGTCCGACTGGAAGAAGCAGACCTGCAGGAACCGGTTACGTCTCCCGAACAGCAGGAAATACTGCTGCAAAAATCATTCCCCGGACTGGCCGGACAATTGTTTCTGGTGACAGGAACCAACACAAGGATGCGCGATGTGGCAGCCAGCGCTGTTGAAAATGTGCTGCTGATAAAAATTGGCAGTACCGGGACTGGTTATCAAATACTGTCACCCACATACAAACCAACGCTAAGGCCTACCAGCGAACTGTCAACCCATCTTTGCATCCATGATATGATGGTCAGAAAAAGACCGTCACACAGGGTAGTAATGCATACTCATGTCACAGAGCTGATTGCGCTGACACAGATAAAGGAACTGTGTGACGTACGTAAGCTCAATAAGATATTGCTGGGGATGCATCCCGAAACCATGATCTTTATACCTGCCGGTGTGGGGTTCGTTCCATATCTTATTCCGGGCACAACAACCATCGGGGAACAAACCGTAAAGGTGCTGGAGAATCATGATGCAACTCTCTGGGAAAAGCACGGAATATTTGCTACCGGTCGCACACCCCTTGAGACATTTGATATGATCGACCTCCTTGCCAAATCAGCATCGATATGGTTTCTATGCCGCTCGGCGGGATATGACCCTGAAGGTCTTACAGGGAGCCAGCTAACAGAACTAAGCAAAATCAAATTTTAACCAGATGAATACAGTTTATCTTAACGGACAATTTATCCCCGCCGACAAAGCAACAATCAGTCCTGATGACAGGGGTTTTCTCTTCGGAGACAGTGTTTATGAAGTGACACGGTGGTACGGGGGATATTTTCTGGACCTCCCAGGCCATGCAGCACGCCTGCGGCGAAGCCTGAACGAGACCAGGATTGAATGGGATGAGGCTGACAGGATCGAGGAGATATCGGAGGAGCTGATAAACCGGAATAATCTCGGTGGTGATTGCGCAATAGTATACTTTCAGGTCACCCGCGGGTCGGCGCCGCGCAGCCATGCCTTCCCCAATCCGCCTGTCAAACCGACGGTCTACGGGTTTGCCCGCCGCCACAGTATTGATACGCTGGCATGCGAGCGTGGTGTGGGATTGATGCTGGTTCCAGACCCGCGCTGGAACCGCTGTGATATCAAGACAACAGCGCTGATTGCCAATATACTTCCATACCAGGAGGCACATGACAAAGGCTATGCAGAGGTGTGCTTTGTACGGAATGGCGTTGTCACAGAGGGAGCACATTCAAATATCTTTTTCGTCAGGGATGGAACGCTTTATACACATCCTGAAACAAATGATATCCTTGCCGGTATTACGAGAAAGATAGTTATTTCTCTTGCTGCGGAAAATAAAATTCCACTGGTCAGTGAGGCGGTTGCCTCAGACATGATCCCCTACATGCAGGAGGCATTTATCTGCAACACTACAGGAGAGATTGTTCCGGTACTGAAGATATCAGAGCAGGGCATCGGCGAGGGTACCCCCGGACCGGTTACAAGGTTGGTCTACAGGCTGTTCAGAGGCTGGGTTCAGACAGCTGGTCCGGCGCGGTAAGAGCAAATAGTCAGCAGCCGGCAGTCCACAGTAGGCAGTCATAAGTAATGAAGAATTAAGTATTATCTATTGATTATCAGACACTTCTATTGAAGACTGGTAAGGAAGACCCAGGGACTGCCTATTGCCTGTGAAAAGACTGAAGTCTGAGGACTGAGGACTGCCGCCGACAGATTGCCTCCCCTGCAAACTGGCTCCTCGCTAAAAAAATCCACCGGTTTTTTTTCTTACGCTCGGCCCTCTATTGCCTTCTTAATAATACCTTTGCACAAATTTCAAAATATGACCACTTCCCACCTCAGCGAACAGGAACAGGTTCGCAGACAGTCGCTTGAAGAGATCCGTAAACTGGGCATCGATCCTTACCCGGCAGCAATGTATCCGGTCAATATAACCGCTTCGGAGATACTGGCAGGATTCAGTGACACCGGGGATAAATTCCAGGAGGTATGCCTTGCAGGCCGCATCATGAGCCGGCGCATAATGGGCAACGCCTCTTTCGCCGAGCTGATGGACTCATCAGGAAGAATACAAATCTATGTAAGGCGTGATGACCTATGCCCCGGCGAGGATAAGACCTTATATAATACGCTCTTTAAGAAACTGCTTGATATAGGTGATATCATCGGGGTTAAGGGATTTGCCTTCAGAACCCAGATGGGAGAGATAACCGTCCATGTGAAGGAGCTGACCCTGCTTAGCAAGTCGTTGCGCCCGCTGCCAATCGTCAAGGAGAAGGATGGTGTGCTGTATGATGCAGTGACTGACCCTGAGATGCGTTACCGTCAACGTTATGTAGACCTGATAATAAATCCCGAAGTGAGGGAGCTCTTCCGCAAGCGTACCCAGATAATGAAGTCGATGCGTGAGCTCTTTGACGCCAACGGCTACCTGGAAGTGGAGACCCCTGTGCTGCAGCCTATCCCGGGAGGTGCCGCCGCCAGGCCTTTTAAAACACATCATAATGCTCTTGATATTCCGCTGTACCTAAGGATTGCTGACGAACTGTACCTGAAGAGGCTTATAGTCGGCGGGTATGACGGGGTGTATGAGTTTGCAAAGGACTTCCGCAATGAGGGGATGGACCGGACACATAACCCTGAGTTCACTGTTATGGAGATCTATGTAGCCTACAAGGACTACAACTGGATGATGGAGTTTACAGAGAAGATCCTTGAGAAGGTTGCGTTGGATCTGCACGGAACAACCAAAGTTCCCCTGGGCGATAAAATTATTGACTACGCAGCACCTTACCGCCGCCTCTCGATGACCGATGCCATAAGGGAATTTGCCGGTATCGACATTGCTACAATGAGTGAGGATGATCTCAGGAAGGAGTGCGACAAAATGGACATAGGTCACTCACCTTCAATGGGAAAGGGTAAGCTTATTGACCAGATCTTCGGCGAGAAGTGTGAGCATCACTTCATACAGCCGACATTCATCATCGACTACCCGCAGGAGACCTCTCCGCTGACAAAAAAGCACCGCAGTACACAGGGTCTCACTGAGCGTTTTGAGCTGATGGTCAATGGCAAGGAGCTGGCCAATGCTTATTCGGAGCTCAATGACCCCATTGATCAGCTCGAGCGTTTCCAGGAGCAGATGAAGCTCTCGGAAAAGGGAGACGATGAAGCAATGTTCATTGACATGGATTTTGTAAGGGCGCTGGAATATGGTATGCCCCCTACCTCCGGGATGGGGATGGGGATTGACAGACTGACGATGTTCATGACCAACCAGCCGTCGATCCAGGATGTGCTATTCTTCCCACAGATGAGGCCTGAAGTATAGGCAGTAGGGGTTAGGCAGTAGGCAGTAGTGGAATGGATAAAGACAGAAATACGGAATTGCGGCGACTGTTGGAGCCTCTTGGCTCTCCGGCTAAGATACAGGAGTTTCTGGATTCTATTCCTTACAATACGACCAAACGGACTCTGTCGCCCCTGCTGGTGTTGAAGGAAAGGATGGCACACTGCATGGATGGGGGGCTACTGGCCGCATCAGCACTGCGGCGGCTGGGATACCCTCCCCTGATTGTTGACCTGTCTGCGGAGAATGATGATGATCATATTATCGCAGTGTTCCGTGAAGGCAAATGCTGGGGTGCCATCGCCAAATCAAACACCACGGTCCTTCGGTTCCGTGAGCCGGTCTACCGCTCTCTCCGTGAGCTGGCGATGTCATACTTTGAGATGTATTATAATCTCAATGGTAATAAATCTTTGAGAAGCTATTCGCGCACTATGGATCTGTCGCGCTTTGATGACCGGAACTGGGAAACAACCGATGACGATCTGGAATTCATCGGCGATTATACCTATACCGTAAGACACTATCCCCTGCTTACAAAAAAGCAGATTCTCGCTCTTAACAGTGTTCCGAAATACCTTTACGATGCCGGTTTTTCAGGAGCTGACATTGACGGGCTCTACAAACCTTCATGAAAAAGGCTTGTCCCTGCAGCCAATACAGTCGGCAATCCACAGTCGGCAGTCGGCAGTCAAATCCAGTCGGTAGTCGGCAATCGGCAGTCGTTATATATGCCTGATTAACTGCATATTGAGGACTGAAGACTGAAGACTGAAGACTGAAGACTGACCTACCCCTGCGCCTTCAGCAACCCCTCCAGCCTCTCCCGCTCGGCCTCAAATCCCTTCTTTCCGAGGAGGGCGAACATGTTCTTCTTGTAAGATTCGACCCCCGGCTGGTCAAACGGGTTTACCCCCAGGACATAGCCGCTGATGGCGCATGCCAGCTCAAAGAAATACATCAGCTGACCGAGATAATACTCATCTATCCGCGGAAGGCTGATTGTGATGACAGGCACCCCGCCCTCGAGGTGAGCGATACGGGTTCCGGCCTCCGCCTTGTGGTTTACCTCTGTAAGACTTTTCCCTGCAATAAAACCTATTCCGTCAGAGTCGTCGGATGCACCCGGAACTACAAGGCTTTGGCGTGGTTCATCAACGTGGATAACGGTTTCGAACAGTTTGCGCTCCCCCTGTTGAATGTATTGACCCATTGAATGCAGATCGGTTGTGAATGTTACAGCAGAAGGGAATATCCCTTTACTCTCCTTCCCCTCGCTCTCACCGTAAAGCTGTTTCCACCACTCCGCCAGGTATACCAGCGAAGGCTCATAGCTGATCAGTATC
>JBGSLG010000110.1:0-4144 GCA_041740815.1 Bacteroidales bacterium | reverse complement strand
TCTGACATTTTTCCACTTCAGGTCAGGCTGCCTTATCATCACCGGCCACTCCGATTCATCAACATCATCAAAATAGATAAGACTTTTCAGAATCAGAAGATCATTCGTCTGGTTGTATTTCCGGGAATACCACTCCAACATGGATTTTAGGTCATACTTTTCCAAAAGGAAATAAATATCAATGAAATCTTTAATCCTCTGACCGCTGGTTGCAATGGCATTAAGTTTCATTGCTGTTATGTCAGCCTCTGAAAGCATCTCAACATCTTCTTCGCGTAAAGGCTCGTTGACCATATTGTACCTGTGTGCCAGAATGTCGACGTTTATATTGTCAATTGTACCTTTGAGAGTATTGGGTGCTGCAAACATCAGTTTAAACTGAAAGTCCTGCGAAAGGTTTTCCATCATCTGCGATGTGTCAAAAGCAAAATCTGAAAACAGGCCGATGTCAACAGAACGCCTGTGCCCGTTGTACAATGCCAATGCCGTACCACCGACAAGGTAAAATCCTTTCAGGTACTGCTTTGACTGTAAGGATTTCAGTAGTCCCAGTGTTGCACCGTCAATTGCTTCCTTGTGTAACATTTGAAGTCCCTTTTTGGCCTGTTAAAAAACTTTGACACAAAATTGAGTGTCTTAGGGTCCAGAAAATTAAGGTTAAGGAGGATTCGTTCAACCTCCTCCCTGCCATAATACCTTATTACCATGGCAATCTCCGAAAGGGTTCCGAAATTAAATATCCTTTCCACAACGAGCCTTTCTGAAACCGGTTTACCCGGCATTACTGCAATGTCCCAGAAATAGTTCTTTTTCAGAAGATCTGTTATGTTCTGCTGAGATTCTGACATGCTTAAAGATAGCAAAAAATCGTAGAAGGTCAAGGGCTGAAGGTTAAAGATTTGCTGAGGCAGTAAGCAATAGTGAGTTATTTGCTAACCAGGGAGTTAAGCAGCCTCAGGAAGGCCTGGCCGGTGACAGAGGCAGTGCGGGTAAGGAGGATTTTTTCCCGGAGGCGGTGACCCATCAGGCGGACTTCAGCGGGGTGCTGTTTGCACCACTGCAGTCTTGCGGTCATCAGTCCTGCGGTCATGCGGTCAGAGAGGGTTGAGTCAATGATGAAGCCGTTGACACCATCTTCGATAATCTCAGGGACGACACCCACGCTGGTGGCGATGACAGTGCGGCCACAGGCGCCGGCCTCGAAGAGGCAGAGCGGATTACCCTCCGTGAGCGAGGCTATCAGTACCACATCCGTCTCATTGTACATCCTCCGCAACTCATCACGCCCGAGGTCCCTCGCAACCTTCAGCTCTACTCCCGCCTCGCGGCACGCCGGCTCAACCACCTCGTAAAATCGCTTTACCCTCCGGCCTCCCAGCCGCCTGTCGGGATTACCGCTCCAGCCGGCAACAATATCATCTCCCGTTCGCTCTTTCTCAAAGTAAAAAACATCAGGATCTACTCCGTCAGGCAGAACAACCGTGTTCCTGAAATATGGCCTTATCTCTTCAGCCTGCTCCCTGTTGGCAACAACAAGAACCGCAGCATGCTTAACCATGTTATATACATATCTCCACGGTATGAGCGAGTGCTGATGATAATGGCTGTACAGTCCCTTGATCAGTCTTCCGTGAAAGAGCCTGTCATAGTGCGACGGAGTGTGATTGAAATTGTAAAGCAGGTCATATTTTTGCTGGTCAATAACCGGATTGTCTTCCAGGAAGAAGAACTCGACTTCCCATTCGTCCTTAATAAATTTTGCTTTCTCGAGGGCTTTCTCGTGGTAGGCCCAGCCCCTTTTGTCGACAAGGATTGCCAGGCGTGGGGTCCTGCGGTCCTGCAGTCCTGCGGTTCCCGATTCACTCCGTGGTCTGGATTTCGTCTCCGCCAACTGGCGGATCCTCAA
Organism: Bacteroidales bacterium; assembly: GCA_041740815.1. Taxonomy (GTDB): domain Bacteria; phylum Bacteroidota; class Bacteroidia; order Bacteroidales; family VadinHA17; genus SR-FBR-E99. The sequence goes on along the minus strand of JBGSLG010000110.1, from coordinate 2,238 downwards.
CCTGCGGTCTTGCAGTCCTGTGATTTTCCGCTTGTAATACTGGTTGAGGATGTCTCTCATACCTTCGTCCTGCGCAGAGCGTCTAGTCCTCAGTGTAGTAGGCACCCGCCTCATCCCTGGCACCCTTGCCGTAGCCGGTGTGTCCGTAGTACTTGTAACCGTAGTTATAGCCGTAGTTGTAACCCATTGTGTACCCGTACCGCAGGCCGTACCCGTAGTACCCTGACATTGAAATGTCATTGACGATGATGCCCGGGTTTTTAATCTCCTTGTTGCGGAAAATCTCATCGATGAGATGAAGGGTGTTCTTGGAGGTGTAGCGCTGCCGTACAACAAAAAGCGTTACGTCGGCGCGCCCGGCCAGCAGCAGCGCATCAGTCACCACGGCCGCCGGGGGCGTGTCGATGATGATATAGTCGAACTGCTTCCTGGCCTTCTCAAGGAACTCAGTCATGCTCTGGCGTTCGATGAGCTCCGCCGGGTTGGGGGGTATGGGACCGGCAGTGGCGAACCAGAGGTTCTCAACCGAGGTCTTCAATATGATATCTTCATAATTGCTGTTGCCGCTGAGGTAGGTGCTCATGCCCTCAGTATTCTGCATCTTAAATATCTTGTGTATCCGCGGCTTGCGCAGGTCGAGCCCCACGAGCAGCGTCTTACGGCCAAGCATGGAGATGATAGTCGCCAGGTTCGCCGCCACGAAGGTCTTGCCCTCACCGCTGACGGTGGAGGTGACGGCTATAACAACCGGCTGGTTCTCCGGGGTGAAGTACTTCAGTGAGGTGCGTATGCTCCGGAAGCTCTCGGCCAGCGTGCTGCCGGGCTTATCAATCACGGGCAGCTCGGAATCGTAGGCGCTGTGGCTTATAAACCCCAGGATAGGCGCTACGGTGGCTCTCTCCACATCCTTCTTGTCTATCACCTTGTTATTCGCCAGGTCAATGATGATTATCGCAAGTGCAGGAAACAGTAACCCGAGGATAAATGCAAGCATGTAGTTCTGCCTCGTCCGGGGCTTGATACGCCCAGCGTTATAGGGTTCGGCAGAGTCGATTATCTTGTTGTCAGACACCTCGGAGGCCATAGCGATACCCGCCTCAGCCCTCTTCTCCAGCAGGAAATTATAAACAGTGCTGTTAAGGTCGAAATCGCGTTGAATCCTTATCAGCTGCCGCTCTGTACCGGGAAGTCTGCCCAGCTGCCTGTTGACATCGGCAATGCGTCCCTCAACATCGTCCATCGAAATCTTTAGCTGGTTGATGCTGCTTGTAACGTTCTCATGGAGGGCATTGCGGGCTTGATCCACCTTACCGGAGATAAGCGCGGTTGCCGGGAGCTCATCCTTCAGGACAAACCCCACCTGCCTTTGCTGCAGCTGCAGCTGCGAGAGCTCCTCAACGAGTCTGATGAGCATCGGGTCTCCCACACCCATGACCGAGGGCGAGACTATCAGCCCGGTCTCATTGCGCGAGGTAAGGTACTCCTTCAGATAGACGTAGTACTGCATCTGGAGGTTGAGGGTGTTCTTCTCCATCTCATACCGCTCAAGGCGCTGCAACACAAGGTTACCCTCGGCAGTGAGATCGACAAACCGGTTGTTGAAGCGGAAGTTCTCCATCGCGCTCTCTGCCCTGGTGAGAGAGTCATCGATAAAGCCCAACTGTTCCTCAATGAATTCGATTGTCTTCTGTGCCGCCTCGTTCTTCCAGTCCAGCCCCTGATCGATGTAAGCCTGCATAAGGGCATTGAGGTAGTCGGCCTCCTGCTCGGGCACCTGTCCGCTCACCGTCAGCGTTACCAGAGTAGCCTCCTCTTCTATAGGCGCCACAGAGAGCTTGCCCCGGTACTGGTTGGCCAGAGCTGCCGGGGAGATAGTATGGAAAAAGTACTTGTTCGAACGGTTCTCATTGTAGGGCGAGACTCCAGCCTGGCGGGGCACAATGACAAAGTCGAAGCCGAACTTCTCGAACCTCTCTCCGAAGCTGTGCTCCTCCTCATATTCATTATCCTCTATTGTGAGGAGATATTTCTCGTCAGCGAGGATCTTAACGTCGACCCTCCTGCCCGGCTGCATCCATACACTGTCACACTGCACCACGAATGGTGAGTTGCCGTAGAGGCGACTCTCGGCGATGCCACGCTTGCCGATAGCAGTATATACTATGTGGAACTCCCCGAGATCACGCATCACCTCGTGGTTCAGGCGGAACGACCTGAGGATGCCTATCTCGTTCGGCA
>JBGSLG010000109.1:0-9909 GCA_041740815.1 Bacteroidales bacterium | reverse complement strand
ACCATCTCGTTGGTGCGGCTCTTCTCTGCTTTGGTATGAGCCTCCCTGACATAATACTTTATGTATATCTCACTGTCGCCGTATGCAATGTTGAACTTAACCTCAGGCCTGTAGGAGAATGATTCCCAGTTAACGGTTCCTATCGCATGGCCTTCTCCTAGCTCATCGAGCCTGGCTGTAACCGCGGCCATCGGCGGCATGGTACTTTCGCTGTTCAGTCTCCTGACCTCTATGGTTTGCATCTGTCTGGTATTATGTACTGCAAGTTTATAAAATTCTGGCCTCAACTGGACGGTGCAAGCGATGCCTGTACCGTGTCACGGTTTTGGGAGTCAATACTAATTAGCATCCTTCCAGATAAGTGCCGAGGCTCCAAGGATGGCTGCGCGGGCTTCGGGCAGTCCCGATGGCATCACGGTGAATGTACCGCGGAATATGGGCTGCACCAGTTCGTCCGCGTACTTCCTTATCGGTTCAAAGATGGCATCGCCTGCCTGTGCCAGTCCTCCGAAGAGGTATATGACCTCCGGGCTTGAGAATATGACCGAGTTGGCTATGCCGAGGGCTATCATGCGTGCTGTCTCGTCAAGAGCCTCCTGCGCAATGATGTCACCGGCCGCCGCGGCCTCAGCCACCCTGCGTGAGGTGATCTCGTTGCTGCGGAGATCGCGCAGTATGCTCTCATCGCGGCGGTCGCTGAGCAGGGCGAGGACCGTACGCACCAGGCCTGTCGCTGAGGCATAGGTCTCCAGGCATCCGCGGCGGCCGCACCCGCATACCCGGCCTCCCTCGACAACGGTCATGTGACCCAGCTCTCCCGCAAAGCCTGTATGGCCGTAGACAACCTCACCGTCAACGACGATCCCGCTGCCGAGACCGGTGCCCAATGTCAGCATTATGAAGTTCTTTACATCCTTCGCAGCTCCGAAGAATATCTCCCCCAGCGCGGCCGCTTTGGCATCATTGGTTATAAGGGTCCTGAGACCTGTTTTCTTCTCTGTGATCCGCGCAAGTGGTATTATCCCCTTCCATCGCAGGTTGGTTGCCAGCTCGATAGTACCATTGTTAAAGTTGGCATTGGGAGCTCCTATGCCTATGCCTGTAAGCTTAAGATCATCATGACCCTCAATCATCTCCTTCAGCTTCAGGTCAAGGGCAATGACAAAATCATCAGCAAAAGCATAATCAGGCGTTGAGAGTCGCCCCTCGGCAAGGATTTCACCATTCTTATCCACAAACCCGATCATGGTGTTTGTTCCACCAATATCTACTCCGGCAACAACTTTTTTCATATGATGTTGGTTTAAATTTCTTTCAGCAATTCTGGTTTGGTTCTGTATGTCTCGAGCACCAGCTCACCGAACAGCGTGTTGGCCCAGGCAAACCACTTCCTGGTGTACTGTGTGGGGTCATCCTTCATGAACGACTCATGCATGAATCCGGTGGCTGCATGTGTTGTTGCCAGCATCTTGAGTGATGAGACAATATCGTAATCATTGCTGGCCGTGAGAGCCCTCATGGTGATGGCTATCGGCCAGATGCGGTTCAGACCGGTATGCGGACTGCCCACTCCGTGCCCGCTGATGCCGGAGAAATAATACGGATTGCTCTTACTCAGAACAAAGCTCCGTGTGCGGAGATAGAGCGGATCACTGCGGTCGATGGTTCCAAGATAAGGCATGCTCAGCAGGCTCGGCACGTTGGCGTCATCCATGAAGTTATAGTTGTAATACCCGTCAGTCTCATAGGGAATGATCTCACCGTGCTGCGGATGGATGGCCCTGGCGTATGTGGAGAGCGCTGACTCAACCTCTCCGGCGAGGGCGGCGGCTTCGGCAGCAAGCGTCTCATCCCTGAGAACGGCTGAAGCAATCTCCGCTATCTGCCTGAGCGACTTCACTGCAAAATAGTTTGAGGGTATCAGGAAGGGCCAGATGGTTGCATCATCTGACGGTCTGAAGATGGATACGATCAGTCCGACAGGGTTCACCGGATTGCCGAAGCCGCCGCCGGCAACAGTGTCGGTCTGCCACCCTGTTACCCTCTGGAAACGGTACGGCCCGGGTTCGTCTTTGCGCTGCTGCTGACGGAATGTCTTTATAATCAGCCTCATGGCAGAGGCCCACGAAGCGTCAAACACCGAGGTGTCACCTGTGGCTTTCCAGAAGCCGTGAGCCAGCCTGACAGGATAGCAAAGCGAATCTATCTCCCACTTGCGTTCATGAAGCTCGGGCTTCATGTCGGTGAGGTCACTCATCCATTCGCTTTGCCCCGGACCGTCATTGAAGGCGTTGGCGTAAGGATCGATGTGAATACACTTTACCTGACGATTGATGACTCCGGCTATCAGATTCTTCAGATCCGCATCACCGGCGGTCAGGGAAATGTATGGCCACACCTGCGCTGTTGAGTCACGAAGCCACATGGCATTGATGTCTCCCGTGATGACGAATGTGTCGGGCTTGTTAGCCTTAACGGAAAAATTGACGGTGGTGTCAAGAGTATTGGGGAAGCAGTTGCCGAAGAGCCATGCAAGCTCGCTATCGCCAAGGAATGACTCTATCTCCCTGATGGTCTCCTCTACCGCCTTGCTGCGAAACTTGCGGAGTTTTGTTGCCGGTCTGTTTGAGGTTCGCTTTGCGGATCTTCCGGTTGAAAATGCCGGAACACCTGCTGTGATGGCAACACCTGCCACCACGCTGTTTCTGATGAACCTGCGACGCGTTGCCATATGTTTATCTTTTTGATACCGGTTTATTCCGCAGCGAGACATCCTTCACGTACATCTCCCCCAGGTCCCAGTCCTGCTCCAGCGCCCAGTTGATCTTGACGTCCAGCTCGCCCGTATAATACGTCACCGGCTCCGGGTTTCTACTGAGGTTATAGTCGCCTGTGGTCCAAACCCTGTTTGAATCGAGGTCATATATCGCCTTCAGCCTGTAACGGCCCTTGTCAAGAAGCGGAAAATCGACCTCGCCTGGACTTTTCAGGTATGCCTGCCTGACGATCTTATCCCTTTCTGCCATGACCTGGATAATGACATACCCCTCATATCCCGAAAGCTTTACCTTAACACTTCCGTAATCCTCAATTGTGGCAATCGAGAACCTGTAGTTGGTTGAGTCGGTGGCGTTTCCGTAGATATCCCTGAAAGCGCCGGCCAGGCATACCATTGAGTAGGAGCCGCCTGGTGTCAGCGCGGCGTTCATCCTGAGGCGACGAGCTGTAATGCTGTCACGGATAAATTCATATGCCAGTTCCGTCTGAACCGAATCTATTGTCTGAATAAGCGTTATCAGTGATGTGTCAGGGTCAGTCAGTGGTGTGGTGGATCTGAAGAAGGGCTCAGTGCCCGGTCTGAGTTTACCGGTGAGGTTGGTGGTAAGCTGCAGCGGCGGGATCCTGCCGGCGCCTCCCCGTGGTGCGGGGGGTTTAGTGAACCGCAGGTTCAGCGTATCGGTCCTCGAGATGAGAGTACCGGTACTGTCGGTAAAGGGATAGGTAAGCAGAGTCTCCATCATATCGATGCCGTAGACCTCCGGATCGGTGATCCATAGCATGAAGGTGTCACGGGCAGCGTTGTTCTCCATGTACCATGAATCCGGGGAGGCGCCGGTAATGGTCACAGAAACCTGCCCCGTGTCGGAAGGCAGTGCCAGCCCGAAGCCTGCTGACCATGCGCTCTTCCTCTCGGTATACTTAAGATATTGCTTTCCGGGCTCCTGCTGGAAGGCATAGAGCCTGTGAAGCCCGAAGAGAAAGACATCCGGTTTGGTCGTCTCAGTGGCGTTGGCCGGCTTATACTTAACTGAGTCAAGGGCACTGGAATAATATTCCTCCGGGGTGATGCTGATGACAGAGTCGCTGAAGGCAAAAACCTCATCATCAAGATCGTAGAGCTTGTTGCCGTTAAGATCCTTCAGGGCGTAGAGCCGGTACTGACCGGGCTTAATGTTGCTGATCATGAATCCGCCGGAGGGGTCGGGACGAGAGATATACGAGGGAAGGAGGGTGCGCGGGGCAGTGTCCGTGAGGTTGGAATACATCATCACGGTGACATCCTCCACAATCTCAAGATCGAGGGCGCCAAACACATTGCCGGAGAGAGAGAGAGAGTCAAGCACGGGGCCTGTTGAGAAGACATACTGATAGTTTGGTATGGGGTTACCCTCATTATTGTCGCGAATGGCATCCTGGAAAAAGAATGTATAGGTGGTGCTGTCTGCCAGCTCCTCCTCCCAAGTCACCAGCAGGCTCTTGCCCTTGAGCTTCACCTCGGGCCGGGTTGCAAGAGGAGGTGAAACCAGGAACTTGTCAGTTATCCTGTCAAGAACGACGTATTCGTCAAACGCTATCACAAACCCGTTGCCGGTAAACATTACCGTGCCCGGTTCCGGCTGGCTTTTCAGGATGACAGGCGGATCATTATCCTTAGGACCCCCGGAAGGAGAACTGATCTTGGCACATGACAGTATAAAAAGCATTAGCAGGGCAGTTGCGCCCAGACTTCCTGATATGTATCTCCTGTGGTCCACCGCTTACAAACTTACATCAAATTTCGATAAATAAACAGGATGACGCCTCCGTGAAACCCTTCTTAGCGGCCCAAAAAAGGTTCGCTGTTGCTTTTTTATTTAAATTTGTATCCCAAACACAATACCAATGGAGCTTCAGATAATTCCGTGGAACGTTGATCCGGAGATCTTCCGCATCGGCAACTTTGCAGTAAGATGGTACGGCCTGCTCTTCGCATCAGGATTTGTATTCGGTTATTACATAATGAGGAATATCTTCAAAAATGAGGGACTGGCTGATACGACTCTCGACAGGCTCACCGTCTATGTCGCCATAGGAACTATTGTCGGCGCCCGGCTGGGTCACTGCCTCTTTTATGAACCTGCCTACTATCTTGCAAACCCGTGGGAGATACTGAAGGTGTGGCACGGCGGACTGGCCAGTCACGGTGCCGCCATCGGTATCCCGCTGGCGCTCTGGCTCTTCGTCAGGAAGGAGAGGAAACCGTTCATCTGGGCAATTGACCGGGTGGTGATAGTTGTTGCCCTGGCCGGCGTACTGATACGTCTCGGTAACCTGATGAACTCGGAGATTTACGGGGTGGAGACAACGCTTCCGTGGGGATTTGTCTTCCTCCGCAACGGGGAGACGGCACCGAAGCACCCGACACAGATATATGAGGCACTGGCCTACCTCATAACCTTCGGCGTGCTGATGTTGGTTTACTGGAAGAACAGGGGGAAACAGAAACCCGGCCTTCTTTTCGGGTTGTTCCTCATCATGGTGTTCGGATTCAGGTTCATTGTTGAGTATGTCAAGGAAGACCAGGTTGCCTTCGAGGCAGGGATGAGGCTGAACATGGGACAGTGGCTCAGTATTCCGCTTGTCATCGCCGGGGTGGCGCTGCTTGTGTGGGCCTTTACCAGTAAACCGGTTCCCGTCATTACGGGAAAGAAGAAATAAGAGGGTTGATCACCTCTTGTTGATACCGTTGAAGATAAGGTTCAGGATGGCATCAAGGCGGTCATTGATGTCAATATCGCGCTTGCGCCAGAACAGGGGTACTTCCATTCCTTTAAGCATAGTCTGTATCGCCATTGCGGTATACTCGCTGTCTTCGACCCTGAAGATACCTCTCGAATTTCCTACATAGACAAGCAGCCGGAGGATAGCCAGCTCCTCACGGTCATACCTTGACCTGATCTTTTCGATGAATTCATAATGATCAAGGTTCTTGTCGAAGACGGCATTGTAATAGTTCGAGAGCTTGGCAAACGCCTTCATCCTGACATATATATAGTTGCGGAGTTTTTCCTGCGGTGGTTCGACCTCCTTGATGGCATTTGTAAGCTGTTTGCGAAGCTGGTTGGCCTCGTACAGAACCACCGCCTCAAATATCTCCTCCTTGCTGGCAAAATAGTAATAGATGGAGCTCTTCCCCTTTTTCAGAGCCCTGGAGATCTCTTCCATGGTGGTCTTCCTGAAGCCGTAATGACTGAAGATCTTGCTGGCTGTCAGGATAATCCTTGTCCTGTATTCCTCTTTGTTGACCATGAATTTTATTCTAATGCAAAAATAATCAATTCATTTAAATTGTGTAGAACAAACTGGTCGGAAATTCGAAAACGAGTTTTAACAAATTATGTGAACGTGCTGATAATCAAAATCAGTGTAATTATTCTTAATTTTACGGTTTGATTCCGGTGGGGGTTTGGTAATGAAGGTCGGGGAAAAAGATTACAGAAGCATATGGCATGATGAGGCAGACCATGGGTCGGTTCATGTGATTGATCAGCGGAGACTGCCCTTTTCATTTGAGGTGATGACTCTCAGGAGTTCTGACGAGGTGTGTGATGCTATCAGCTTCATGGCTGTCAGGGGCGCTCCTCTTATCGGTGCTGCAGCGGCATGGGGAGTATATCTCTCATTCCTTGAACATGGCAGTGGCGACGATTTTTATACTTCAGTGATGAATGATGCCAATAAGCTCAAGGCAGCAAGGCCCACAGCGGTCAATCTTTCCTGGGCTGTTGACTACATGACGGAAGTACTTAAAAGTTTTCCCGATGCCGATGTCATGCGCAGTGCTGCAGAGGGCCTGTGCGACGATGAGGCGGAGAGAAGCAGGAGCATCGGAGTGCACGGACTGCCGCTCATTGAGGAGATAAGCATCAAAAAGGGAGGCGGGGTTGTCAATATACTCACGCACTGCAATGCCGGGTGGCTGGCCTGTGTCGATTACGGCACCGCGCTGGCGCCAATATATCTGGCTCACGACCGCGGTATAAAAGTGCATGTGTGGGTCGATGAGACACGTCCCCGGAACCAGGGGAGTCGTCTGACAGCCTGGGAGCTGAGCAACCACGGTGTGCCGTGCACGCTCATCACTGACAATGCCGGAGGTCACCTGATGCAGAACGGCATGGTTGACATGGTCATCGTGGGGTGCGACAGGGCAACGGCATCAGGGGATGTGGCGAACAAGACAGGCACCTATCTCAAGGCGCTGGCGGCCCGCGACAATGGCATTCCGTTTTATTCGGCCCTGCCGGTGTCGACATTTGACATGTCCATTGATAATCCGGACCAGATTGTCATTGAGGAGCGCGACGGAGATGAGGTGAGAAAGATCGATGGCATAAATATTGCTCCGGAGAATATTCCGGTATCGAATTACGGATTTGACGTTACGCCCGCACGTCTGATCACCGCGATAATAACTGACCGGGGGGTATGCAGGGCGAACAGGAATTCAATTTTAAAAATATTAGAATAATTATATGGAAGGGTTTGTAAAGTTCAACTGTTACTGGAGGCAGTCAGGCTCCGTCATCACCGATGAGCAGTATGAGATCATCAATCACTGGAGGGACATACTCTTCAATCTTGATCTTGTGGGGGCCTTTGAGAACGGTGTCGGGTTCGGTAACATCAGCATAAGGATAGGAAAAACGCAGCAGTTCATGATCACCGGTTCGTCGACGGGAGATATACCTGAGCTGGAGCCGGGGCATTATGTAAAGGTATCATCATACAACATAGACGATAACGCCGTGATGTGCAGCGGGCCGCTGAAGGCCTCATCGGAGTCGCTGACCCACGCCGCCATCTACGCGGCTGATCCGGGCACCAATGCTGTCATTCATGTTCACTCCACCAACCTGTGGGAGGAGCTGATTAACAAGGTTCCCACCACTGATGCGTCTGTTGAGTACGGCACTCCGGCCATGGCGCGGGAGATGATTCGTATCTTCAGTGAGCCGGAGGTATTTGAAAAGCGGATCATTGTCATGGCTGGCGACCGTGGCGGGCTGATCACCTTCGGTTATGACCTTGACGAAGCGGGAGGGGTACTGTTTGATTACATTAACAGGCAGTAGGGGGTAGGCAGTAGGCAATAGTGAAGGTATGAGTCATCAGTCTCCAATCGGCAGTCGGCAGTCAAAATAAGTCACCAGTCGCAAGTCGTCAGCCAGCAGTCGGGACTGAAGACTGTGGACTGCCGACTGCCGACTGATAAATAGGTTTGCAGATATTTCAATTGTGTATTATATTTGCACCCTGTTTAACGGGGCCCATAGCTCAGATGGTTAGCAGCATCCCGACTTTTAGTCGGGAGGGTCGCTGACCTCGGTGGTAAGTTGGCCCGGTTATTTGAAATATTTTGGGGCCCATAGCTCAGATGGTTAGCAGCACCTGACTCATAATCAGGGGGTCGCTGGTTCGATCCCAGCTGGGCCCACCCCAAGGCAGTCTTTTCGACTGCCTTTTTTCATTTTTAGCCTGGGATCGAGCCAGCCCTGCAGACCGGCCCCTTCGCTAAAATTGCCCACCGGGCAATTTTTTTACGCTCGGTCCTGATCCCAGCTGGGCCCACTCCAAGGCAGTCTTTTCGACTGCCTTTTTTCATTTTTAGCCTGGGATCGAGCCTGCCCTGCAAACCGGCCCCTTGGCTGGCCTAGCTGCAGTCTGGCTCTTAAACAGGAAATAAATATTATGGTTTGGACAATTGTAAAACTCAGGAAATGTATATTTGGGATAGATTTTCAAAACAGTAAAAGTTAACGTTAACAATTAATAGTATGAAGAAACCATTTTTATTTTTAGCACTACCACTGCTTTTATTTGGGTGTGAAAAGACACCTCAATCTGAACCTGAATCGAAAATAAGTTTTGGAGTTTCGGAAGCCTACATGATAACTAACGAATCAAGAGCATTCGTGGTTGTATTCGATAATAGTATAACAAATTATACGGTTACCTGGTCAGTAGATCCGGCAAACGGCGGAACTATTTCTGAAGACCCGACATATAATAATGTTGGTATTTATACGGCGTCATCTACACCCGGAACATACAAAGTTTTAGCAACCTTAGTTTCAGACCCCACTCAAAAGGCTAGTGCAGAAATAACGGTATCAGATGTTGCAATTGACGATGAACTAATTTTTAATAACGGGAATATCGGAGGTGTACAAAATGGTCCAACTAACCCAACTGTATTTACAATTGATCATGAACGGCTTATTACGTATTTGAATAACTATCACTATTTTAATAACGGAACACCACCTGGTACCATTTCATTGAAACATTCCGATGGAACAGTTTACGGACCCTGGCAGACATGGGGCGTAGTTGGTCAGGGCGGAGTATCCAATGCCTATTGGGTATTTTATCCACTGGTAAAGATTAAGGCTGGTACCTATACAGTTATAGATTCTGATCCAACCACATGGTCGCATAATGGCGAATCAAACTATTGTGGTTTCACATATATTCGTGCTATGAAACTTAATTGAACTGGGGTCTCTGGTTAAATCCCAGCCGGGTCCACACACAAGGCAGCCTTTCCGGCTGCCTTATTTCATTTCCGCCCGGGATCAAGCCAACCCTGCAAGCTGGCCCAATTTATTATGCAAGTAATCTAACCAGGTCAATTCAGAACTTCAAATGAAATCTTTGCATTTACACGGAATTCGGTGATTTTATTTTTATCCACTAACGCACTCATGTGTTGAATGTAAACTGACCGTATTCCTTTTACCGTTTCCCCGGCAGTTTTCACAGCAATAATTGTTGCATCCTCCCAGCTTTTGGGAGATGATGCCATGATTTCAATAACCTTAAGTACTACCATGATGATGTGATTTTAAGTTAAAAATTATTATGTCCTATTCTGTACCAATTTGATGTGACATAGTAATTCTGATACAAATATCCCACTCTCTTGATCGTGCAGTGTTACATAACTAGTCGACCCTTAACAAGTCTTGTTTTTCAATAAATCAGTATAGTGGCATATTTTATCGACCAGCTACCTGTCAGTAAATCCAGGACAAAATAAATGGCATCCCGGATCTGCCTTAATCTTTTCATCATATTGAAGGCCAC
>JBGSLG010000108.1:0-2508 GCA_041740815.1 Bacteroidales bacterium | reverse complement strand
AGGGTCTCGAAAGCCTCTACTGCAGCCTTGTTTGTCTGCTGGAATACATTACGGCCCTCATCGGCAGCCTCACCAACCTCCATTACAAGGGGTATCTGGCAGAGCAGCTTTGTGTCGTACTCTTTTGCCAGTTTCATTCCTCCTCCCCTGCCAAAGAGATAGTAATGCTCCTCCGGATGTGCTGCGGGTGTGAACCATGACATATTTTCCACAACTCCCAGTATGGGAACTTTGAGGTCGGGATTCAGGAACATTGATGATGCTTTACGGGCGTCGTTCAGAGCTATCTCCTGAGGCGTTGTGACTATTATGGCACCGGTAAGGTTCAGTTGCTGCACGGTTGTGAGCTGAATGTCACTGGTTCCGGGAGGAAAATCAATTATCATGTAGTCAATCTCGCCCCACTGGGTATCTTCAAAAAGCTGTTTTACCGCATTGGCAGCCATAGGTCCGCGCCAAATGAGCGACTGGTTGCGGTCAATGAAAAAGCCTATTGAAATTATTTTAATGCCGAACTTCTCAATCGGGAAGATCATTTCCTTATTGCCATTAGCCGAGACATCAGGCCGGGCATCCTCTAAACCGAACATTGCCGGTATTGACGGGCCGAAAATGTCCGCATCAACCAGTGCTGTCTTCATCCCGTTACGGGCCAGTGCTATGGCCAGGTTGGCTGCAATGGTTGACTTACCCACTCCGCCTTTGCCTGAGGCAACCACTATAATGTTTTTAATACCCTCCATGGGTAACTTCTCAAACAAGTTCTTCTTTTCCATCTGTCAATAATTTATTCCATATTTCTGTTATCGTTTTGCTTATCTCCGTTTCAGGATGCATCTCGGTTATGCTCTTTCCCGCTACCATGGCCTCTGTTACGCGCCTGTCAAAAGGCAGGCGTCCGAGCACAGTGCTTCCCTGTGCCGCACACCATTCCTTAATCCTGTCTGCCATGGATTCGTTCAGGTCGTATTTATTAATTACAATGCCCACTTCACCGCTGAATTTTCTGGCCACTTCATATACTCTTTTCAGATCGGCCAGCCCAGACATTGTGGGTTCGGTGACTATTACTATCCTGTCAGCACCCGTGACCGTTGAAATAACCGGACAACCTATACCCGGAGGGCCGTCAAGCAATACTGTACGAATCCCCATCCCGGTTGCTACCGCTCTGGCCTCATCCTTCACCATGCTTACCAGCTTGCCCGAGTTCTCCTCTCCTGGCGCCAGCCGGCCGTAGACCATCATTCCGTTCCTGAAGCTGCCGGAATACATCCTGCTCCTGTCACTGCGTATCATCTTAATGGCGCCCATCGGACAAATCCGTGAACAGAAAAAGCAACCGTCGCACGATGTCTCTGAGATTACTATCTTTCCGTCCTTTTCGCTAATGGCATCAAACCGGCAGTAGCTCTCACATATGCCGCAAACGGTACACAGGGTATTATCTACAACAGCCTTATGACCGCCAATATAAACTACTTCCTTATCATGTGCCGGGCTGAACAGGAGGTAGAGGTTGGCTGCATCCACATCACAGTCGGCCACCACAAGCTTCTCACCCAGAGTAGCAAATGCCGCAGTCACGCTTGACTTCCCGGTGCCGCCCTTACCGCTGATGACTGCCAGTTCCATGATCATATATTATTTTCTCAGCCAGTTCAGAAAAGAGGATAGCTGTTTCCCTGTTCTCAAATGACGCGAGCCTGCCCTCGGAATATGACCGGGCAATTGCAGGGTCATAGATAATCTCCGCCAGCAGCGGAATCTTTTCATCTTCAAGGTACCTTTTCACACTTGCGTCTCCAATGTCGGCACGGTTGATGATCACTCCACACTGTTTGCCCATGGTTTTTAGTGTTTCAACACTCTGTCTGAGGTCACTCAGCCCGAAAGGAGTCGGTTCGGTCACCAGTAAGACATAGTCGGCTGCTGCTACTGTTTGCACAAAAGGACATGATGTACCTGGAGGAGAGTCAAGGATAATTACTCCATCATTACCAGCTACTTTTATTGCTGATTTAATAACCCTCACGGGAGACATCTCGTTCACCCGCATGCGGGCTTCAATCAGTGGTTTCTGACCGGAAGTTTTGTATGAAGTAACTGTTCCAAGCACAACGGGCTTTTCTGTTATTGCACCTGCATTACAGGCGAATGAACATGCTCCGCAACCATGACAAAGGTTTTCTATCACCTCAATCACCTTTGCTGACGGGACATAGAAGATTGCGTTGTAGTTGCACCACTTGCTGCAACGGCCACACCATGTACAGGCATCCTTATTGATTACTGGCACCTGGTGGGTCACCTCTGATTCGGATATCTTCTCAGCCTGAAAGAAGAGGAGATCATCCGGTGCCTCTGCGTCACAGTCGACCAGTGTTACACTGTCGCCGCCTTCGGCCAGGACATGAAATAAGTTGGTGGCAACAAAAGTTTTACCTGTACCGCCCTTGCCGCTTGCAACTGCTATCTTCATTAGTTTTGCTTCTAGTCGTAGGCCAG
>JBGSLG010000107.1:0-4180 GCA_041740815.1 Bacteroidales bacterium | reverse complement strand
AAATCATTCCCGTCCCTGACAAGGTACATGTTCACGTACTTGTCCCGTACGGCATAAACATCTTCTGTAAGCTGTGCCGTTTCCACCGGAGTCATTTTCCTTACGGTGGATCTGAAGACAATCAGGTAGACGATTGAGAGCGCGATAAGGAATAACGCGAATCCCAGCATCCACCGCATCAGGTTTCTGAAGAACTTTTTCATTGGTATGGTATCAGGTTGAGGAGAATTTTATGATTATCAAAAATAAAAAAATGGTGGAATTCTTGCAAATTCATATATAAACATTTAATTTTGACCAGTTGGTTAATCAATATGGTTAAACTATAAGGTTAAATATAATGATAAAACCCATGGAAGGTGACAGCCATACAAAGGAGAAGATCTTTATGGCAGCCAGCGAGATATTCGAGGAGAAAGGCTATTCCGGAGCCAGGATGCAGGAGATAGCGGACAGGGCCGGGATAAACAAAGCCCTGCTGCACTATTACTTCACAACCAAGGAGCAGCTCTTCAGGGCTGTATTCCAGGTGCTGCTGAAGAAAATGTTTGAAAAGATCTTTTCTATATTCTCTGAGGAGATCTCCTTCAAGGAAAAAATCAGACGGTTTCTTGACGAACATATCGAGTTTATGATCAAAAACCCGAAGTTGCCTATCTTCCTCCTGAACGAGTTGTCGCAGAACCCTGCCCTTGCACAGGGAATCAGAGAAATGGTCAATTACCAGGAAATTAGGGACTTGATTTACACCAGACATGCTAAAGAACTGAAGGGTTATGGTATCAAAAAAAACGACATGCCCCAGCTTATGGTCACTGTTGTCTCATTCTCCATTTTCCCGTTTGCTGCGCGTGACATGCTCACATTGATAATGCCACAGCTGGATGATACTAAGAAATTCAACGCCTTTATGCGTGAAAGAAAAGAATTTGCCACCGACTTTGTATTTACGGCTTTAAAACACCGGAAGAAATGAAAAGGATAATTGCAGCCGCCGTGCTGTTCTCAGCAATGGCTGCCTGCTGGTCACAGCATAAAGTGACGCTGTGGCAGTGTTATGACTCTGCCGCCGTCGTAACCCCTTTATCCGGAGAGAGGGAACTTTACCGGCAGATGACAATGCTTCGCGATCAGAACCTGGCCTCGGCCCGGATGCCGTCGCTTGACCTCGGAGGCACCTTTGCCTGGCAGTCGGACGTCGTCGATATGTCAGATCTTCTCTCCTCCCTGCCTGTTCCGCCCGGCTCATTGCCCTCCATCCCCCACGAACAGTACAGGGCCACCCTTGACGTCAGCCAGGTCATATGGGACGGAGGGGTGACACGCAGCGCGAGAGTTGTGGAACAGGTTGTTAATGAACTGAATTTGCAGCAGAACGAGGCAGACATCTACCGTCTCCGCGAACAGGTGAATAACTATTTCTTCCCGCTGCTGCTTGCTGAGAGCCAGCTTGAAGTTACAGGACTGCTTGTCGCTGACCTTGATGCCCGCATCAGTGAAGCCTCATCAGGTGTTGAGAACGGAGTTGTTCCGTTGGTGACCCTTGATGTGCTAAGGGCCGAGAAGATAAGGGCGGAACAGATGGTGTCAGAGCTCAACCGCCGCCGTGAAGCTTTGGTTTCAGCGCTGGCGCAGGTAACGGGTATCGAAGGCCTGGGAGAGGCAGAACTGCTGTTGCCTGAACCGGTTATCACCGGTGATGAGGCAATCGACAATCCCGAGCTGCGGCTGTTTGATGTCCGTCAGCGCCAGCTCGAGGTTTCAAAGGACCTCCTCAGGAGCCAGCGTATGCCAAAGGCATTTGGTTTCGCACAGGCAGGCTACGGGAGTCCCCCCGGAAACAACTTCCTTTCGGAAAACCCGGACTTTTACTATTCTCTGGGAGCCGGCATAAAATGGAATATTTTCGACTGGAACAAGAACAGCAACGAAAGAAAGTCGCTTGCCATCCAGCAGCAGTTGCTGGGGCTCAAAAAGAGTGCTGCGGAGGAGTCGCTGCAGCGTCTGCTCACCGTCAGGCTGGCGGAGATAAATGCCCTGCGCGAGGCTGCAGGGCGTGATGATGAGCTCATCGGGTTGAGAAAGAAGATTTCAGGCGTGGCAGCATCGCAGCTGAATAACGGCACAATCACTGCCTCGCAGTACCTGGCAGAGATGAACAGCGAGAAGCAGGCAGTCATCAGCGCTACAGCCCGCAGGATCAGCATAGCCAGGGCAGAGGTTGATTATATTTACATTACCGGATTCAATAAATAAGATTAATATGAAACCTCAAGCTACAGATAACCGGAATCATAATTGTATAATAGAGAACTCATTGAGGTTCTGTCATACCAATAAAATAAACCATTTCATGATGAAAAGTTTAATCATACCGGTCATCCTTCTTCTTGCCGCCGGCTGCGGTCGCGGTGACAGTGAAGCTGATGCCTGGGGCACCTTCGAGGCTGAGGATGTCATCATCTCCTCCGAGACATCGGGCAGGATAGTACTCATGAATGTCACCGAGGGCACCGAGGTGGTGGGCGGCGCCGTCATCGCCGTCACCGACACCACTATGGCGGTGTTGCAGCGTGCCGAGCTTGATGCGGTGACGGCACAGGCGCAGGCGCGCCTGGCAGGCATTGCGGCGCAGGATGCGGTCATACGCCAGCAGATGGATAACCTCAATATCAACATTGACCGCACGCGCCGCATGCTCGCTGACGGCGCCGCCACACAGAAACAGCTCGACGACATCACCGGGCAGATGGAGGTGCTCCGCCGCCAATCGGACGCCAACAACACCCAGCGCCTGGCCGTGGCAGCAGAGATGCAGGGGGTGGGGGCTAAACGAGCTCTGCTCAATGAACAGATAGCACGCAGTACCGTCCGCGCTCCCTTTGACGCCACCGTCATCGAGACATATGCCTCGGCATACGAGGTCACCGCGGCCGGCAAGCCCCTGGCAAGGATAGCCGACATGAAGACCATGGAACTGAAGGTGTGGGTAAGCGGTGCTCAGCTGGCAGAGGTGAAGCTGGGAACAGAATGTACGGTGCGGATCGACGACGGGGAGAAGGGATTCAGAGACTTCACCGGAACCGTAAAACACGTCTCCGAAAAAGCCGAGTTTACCCCTAAGATTATCCAGACCAAGGAAGAGCGTGTCACACTCGTCTATGCTGTGACAATTGAGGTCCCCAACGACGGCTCAATAAAGGCAGGCATGCCCGGAGAAGCAATATTCAACTGAGATGGCAGCCATCGAGGCATATAATATTACCCACAGGTACGGAAGGGTAACCGCCCTCGACGACCTCTCATTCAACGTAGGCGAGGGCGAGCTGTTTGGTTTTATCGGTCCTGACGGAGCAGGCAAGACAACCCTCTTCCGCATCGCTGCCACCCTCATCATTCCGGCAGGCGGCAGGATGACAATCTTCGGGCTCAACACAGTCAGCAGGTACCGTGAGCTGCGCAACCTCATCGGGTATATGCCGGGGCGATTCAGCCTCTATCATGACCTCACCGTAGAAGAGAATCTTAATTTCTATGCCACAATCTTCGGCACTACGGTTAAGGAGAACTATCACCTCATTGAGCCGATATACAAACAGATAGAGCCGTTTAAAAAGCGGCAGGCCGGACGCCTCTCCGGTGGTATGAAACAGAAACTGGCGCTCAGCTGCGCACTGATCCACAAGCCTAAAATACTGATCCTCGACGAGCCCACCACCGGCGTCGACGCTGTCTCACGAACGGAGTTCTGGGAGATGCTGGCACGACTGAAGGGTGAAGGCATCACAATTATCGTCTCAACACCTTATATGGATGAGGCACTGCGCTGTGACCGTATCGCACTGATACAGGCAGGCAGGATACTGAACATTAACTCCCCCGACAAGATACGCCGTTCGTACAGCCAGCAGCTCTATGCTGTCAGGCACCCGGAAAAATACAGGCTTTTGCTGGCGCTCCGCGCATTAAGCTCCGGGGTGGCAGTGGCGGATCAGCCCACACCCTCCGGAACGCCAGTAAATGCGGGTCAGCCCACCTCTTCAAAGCTCATGGCTGGCAACGCCGAGCCCTTTGGCGACTCCGTCCACATAACACTCTCCGAAAGCATCACTCCGGCTGAGTTGACGGCAGCGCTGAAGTCGGCAGGCCTCCCCGGCGCTACGGTTACCGAGATCGTCCC
>JBGSLG010000106.1:0-4340 GCA_041740815.1 Bacteroidales bacterium | reverse complement strand
ACGCTTTTCAGCTCGTCAAAGGCATTCTTTGCATCACTCTCTGAATCGTAAGCGCCAATGAGGGCAAATGGCGGGTTGAGGGTGTTCACGGTGAGATAAGCCACCACCGGTCCTCCGGTAGTGACCGGTCCCGCCTGTACCGTAATGTCTGCCCTGTACTGGTCCGGAAGAGTGGGGACAGCCTCCGCCTCATCGAATGAGAGTCCGAGGGCATAATAATAAGAATCGGCGTCATACAGATCACTTGTAAGCGTGATCGTCCCCGAATTCTTCTCGTCATCCCCGCCACACCCTGCAAGCAGGATAGTGACAGCCAGTGCCGGTATGAGCCACAGTCTCATTATTCTCCCCTGATTGCCGTGATGCCTGGCAATTTCTTGCCCTCCATGTACTCAAGCATGGCACCGCCGCCGGTAGAGACGTAACTGATCCTGTCAGCAAGACCCATAATGTTGATTGCCGCCACGGAGTCGCCACCGCCGACAAGCGAGAAGGCACCCTCGTCTGTGGCCTCAGCCACTGCTTTGGCAATGCCTTTGGTACCGTCATCGAACTTGGCCATCTCAAAAACCCCCATCGGGCCGTTCCACAGGATGGTTTTCGATTTGCTGATCACCTGCGAAAAGAGCTCTACGCTCTCCTCCCCAATGTCGAGTCCCATCCACCCGTCGTTCACATTGTCAATGGCCGAGATGTAGACATTGGCCTCTGCATCAAACCTGTCGGCGTTGACGCTGTCGACGGGGAAGATCAGGTTCACTCCTTTTTCCCTGGCCTTTTCGATGATGCCCTTGGCCATCTCCAGCCTGTCGTCCTCGCACAGCGAATTGCCTATCCTGCCTCCCATGACCTTGATGAAGGTGTATGTCATGCCTCCCCCGATGATGAGGTTGTCAACCAGGTCGAGCAGGTTCTCGATGACAGCTATCTTGTCAGAGACCTTTGCCCCGCCCATGATAGCTGTAAAGGGTTTCTCCGAGCTCCTGAGCACTTTATCCATTGCAGCCAGCTCGCTGTTGATCAGGAACCCGAACATCCTCTTGTCCTCAGGAAAATAGTCAGCAATGACAGCCGTTGTGGCATGCGCCCTGTGAGCCGTGCCGAAGGCATCATTGACATAGATGTCGGCATAGGTTGACAGTTTCTTCGCCATCTCCTTCTGCTTCACCTTCAGTGCAGCCTTGGCAGCCTTCTTCTCCTCATCGGTGGCTGTCTCAGGCAGTACCGGCTTGCCCTCTTCCTCAGGATAGAACCTGACATTCTCAAGCATCATCACCTCTCCGGGTTTCAGGGCAGCCGCCATGGCAACCGCCTCATCACCAAGTGCGTCAGGAGCAAATGCGACCTTCATGCCAAGGTGCTTCTCAAGTACCGGAAGAACCGGCTTGAGGGAATACTTCTCCATCACGCCCTCGGGGCGGCCGAGATGTGACATGAGAATTACAGAGCCCCCGTCATCCGTTATCTTCCTGATAGTCTTCAAAGCACCACGGATACGGTTATCGTCGGTTACCTCGCGTGTCTTTTTATCAAGCGGAACGTTAAAATCTACCCTGACAATGGCTTTATGACCATTGAAATTAAAGCTGTCAATCATTTTCATAAATTTCTGTTTTACTGATGTCATTTCCCTTGTGTCATGCAAAAATAAGAAGTTGCAGGCTATGACAGCATTGATTTATCCAAATAAATGTGTTAATTTTTCATATTCAACAATTGCCCGGACTGATTGTTAATAGGGAAACTAAATTGATATAAATGAGCTTCACCGATTTCATCGCCGACAACGGGCGAAAGGTTAACAAAGAAAATTTCATCCATCTCATCCAGGTTGCGCAGGCTGACGGTAATATAGACAGCATGGAACTCACGCTGCTGCACAAATTTGGCCATCGCTTCAGCCTGACAGACACCGAGATAGACAAGCTGATCGCCGAAGAACAATCACATATCTACAGTGCTCCCTATGACCTTGAAGAGAGATTCACTCATCTCTATGATGCAGTTCAACTAATGAATACGGACTCCAGCATCTCTGACAGTGAAAGAAAGCTCTTCGGCAAACTGGCTGTTGCAGCCTCGTTCACCGATGATATCATCCCAAGGCTCCTTGATTTCATTCTTGACGGACTCACGAAGGGGATAGACGAGCACGAGCTCTTCGAGAAGCTCAGAAAAGCAAAATTCTTACGTAACTAACTAAAAATAAAATAATGGCAAAAATTACACTTAAAGGCAATCCGGTTAATACCTCCGGCGAGTTGCCTGTAAAAGGCAGCAAGGCTCCCGGGTTCAGACTTGTGAAATCAGATCTCGGGGAACTTACCCTTGAAGAGCTTAAAGGAAAAAAAGTAATCCTTAATATCTCCCCCAGTCTCGACACCGGTATATGTGCCACGGCACTCCGTAAGTTCAACCAGATGGCAGCAGGCATGAACAACACAGTCGTCCTGGCTATTACAAAGGATCTCCCCTTTGCAATGGGACGCTTCTGTTCAACCGAGGGTATAACAAGCGTTACCACACTGTCAGGCTTCCGTGACCACTCCTTTGGAAAAGAATACGGCATAGAAATCATCGACGGCGGGTTTGCCGGGCTCTACGCACGGAGTATTGTGGTGATTGATGAGAAGGGAATCGTTAAATATACCCAGCTGGTCCCGGAGATCGCACAGGAGCCTGATTATGACAGCGCTCTTGCTGCACTATGATCAGGGTCATTCTCTTTGATTTTTTATTACTTTTGCTCTCCGGCAGCGGCAGGGAGAGATGAATTTTTCACAGATACCAGGGCAAAAAGCAGTAATTGACAGGCTGAGAAGTTCCGTAGCAGAGAACCGCGTCAGCCATGCACTGCTTTTCTATGGGCCCGGGGGGAGCGGCAAGTTTGCCATCGCCCTCGCCTTTGCCAGGTATATCAGCTGCGAGAAACGAACTCCCGATGATGGCTGCGGAGTATGTCCGTCGTGCGTCAAATATGATAAGCTCATTCATCCCGACCTGCACTTTGTTTTTCCTGTCATAAAGAAGAAGTCCGGCACTGAATCGGTGAGTGACGCCTTCATTGCACAGTGGAGGGCGATGGTCCTGAGATCACCCTGGTTCTCACTCAGCACATGGACTGAGGCGATGGAGGTGGCAAATGAACAGGCGCTGATTCCTGTTGCCGAGGCAGCTGAGATCATCCGGAAGCTGAGCCTGAAGTCGTTCGAATCCGACTTCAAGATCATGATCATCTGGCTCCCCGAGAAGATGAACGCCGAGACGGCCAACAAGCTGCTGAAGATGATAGAAGAGCCGCCGGCAAAGACTCTCTTCATCCTTGTCTCAGAGGAGGATGACAAGCTTTTGCCCACCATCACATCACGCTGCCAGCATATCCGCATTCCGGCCATCTCCTCCGGAGATCTGAGCGCCCACCTTGAGAATGCAGCCGGCATGGACCCCGTGCGGGCCTCGGAGATTGCGGCCATAGCCAACGGAAACATGGTCAGAGCCATGGAACTGGCCCGCGAGGATGACATCACAACCGTGCACCTCGACCGCTTTACGAAACTGATGCGTACAGCATATACACGTGATATTCAATCTCTTGTGACATGGTCAGAAGAAACCGCTGCCCTCGGAAGAGAGAGACAGAAGAGCTTCCTCTCCTACGCCCTGAGGATGATACGCGAGAACTTTATTATGAACTTCAACGGGAAAGAAAACAGGCTGGTATACCTGACTGCACCGGAAGAGAGCTTCTCGGGCAAGTTCCATCCCTTCATAAACGAGAAGAACATCCATGCCCTTAACAGGGAGTTCAACCTTGCCTATGCACACGTTGAGAGCAACGGCAATACCAAAATGATTTTCCTCGATCTGGCGCTTAAGACAATGCGACTTATCAGGTAACAGGGGGAATCGCTTGATAATAGCGCATTTATTCCTAATTTTGCATTCACCTTCCGGGAAAAGGATCTTTGATCCGGCAGCCGGGAGAGATAACCTGACGTCATGACAAACGAAGATATACAGGTACCCGGAGGCGAGGAGCCTTCGCTGCCTGAAATAAAATACAACATCGGGGCCAACAAGCTGGATGAGTTCAACTGGCTTGCCGATCTTCCCTTTGATGAACGCTGCAACCAGGTAGTTGAGGTCAGGTTCAAGAACACACGCAAGGGCTTTTACCGTAACGTTAACGGGCTCAGGCTTGAGGTAGACGATATAGTCGCCGTGGAGGCCTCCCCGGGGCATGACATCGGTTATGTATCCATGACCGGATTCCTTGTCATGGAACAACTCAAGAAGATAAAGATAAGGCCTGTCATCGACGAGATGAAGAAGGTCTACAG
>JBGSLG010000105.1:0-8481 GCA_041740815.1 Bacteroidales bacterium | reverse complement strand
GACGACGATAACCTATCAGTTACGGTGGCTGTAAAAATGGATGTCCCCGACCTTGTAAAGCCGGAAGTCACACTCAACGGTTGTTCTGAACTCGGCGCAGGGGAACAAAAAGACATTATGGCATCCGGAAAGCCTGAGGGTGGAAAGTTCCGGTTTTGGGTGGAACCCGGCAATCTCTTCAACGTTCAGCATGACGGCGAATCATCGGCTATCCTGACAGGCGCAACACCCGGAAAAGGTACACTGTATGTGGAATATACCGCTTCCGACGGCCAGACAGCGCAGGCAACGCAACCAGCGGCTTATCTGAAAGTTGATCCATACAATGGCGGAGAAGACTTACCGCAGATTGCACTTTACAATATTGAAGGCAAGAAGACCAACGGAGTGCTGACAGTGCCGGTCGATATGGAACCTGCAGCGTCAGCCGATCTGCTCCGGTTTCAAGTTGCCTCCCCGGATATTCTTTCAGCGACAGGAGTGGCGGACAATGTCCACCTGCAGGGTATACGCACTGGAAAAACCTCTGTTCAGGCAAAGACGTCATGCGGAAAACCGGTAGGACCTTCTGTTGAAGCGGAGGTTGTGTACTGCGATGATGAGACAAAGGCCAAACTCGCCGAGGAAGCCCGGATAGCTTCTGAGATCATCAAGGAACAGTTAAAGCAGCTTGAGGATATCATCAATTCCGAAGAGTACAAAAAAGCTTCGGGCCGCATCCTTGAATCCACAGCTAACCTTGCGCTGAAGACCTCAGGGCTGATTTTTGGAATGGCTGCCGGAGTTCCGGGCGCAGACAAGGCTGTTGATGCCACGGGGAAAGTCTTCGGAAGCGGCTCGGCACTTCTTGACCTGTTCCGGAGCGGTAATCTGGACGAGGCACGTATGAACACTGTGAAGCTGGGGATCGAGCTGTTCGATGCGGCCATCCTGGGGGTAATATCCGGGGCCGAGGAGACGTACCAGGCCGCAAAGGACTTCGGGGAGGATCTCGGTGTGCTTGAGGGCGCAACCCTGAGGATAAGCAATGCCCAGCAGTGGATTGAACACTGGAGCCGTTATATAGATGATCTCATCCGCCGCCAGAAGCTATGCGAAAACGGGGGTGGACAGGACGGCGGACAGGGTGAACCCTCTCAGGAGCCTGTACAGAAGCCGCCAGAGCCAGGCTCAGGGACCCTTAACCAGCCGACGGGTAGTGCCGGGGCCGCAGAACCTGGTGGAGAGAACCCATCTGCTGAAGAGCCTGTGGCAGGAGAGGCAGCCGGAGAGAAGACACCGGATGAAGGAGAACCGGCCGGGGAACCGGGCGGGGGAAAAGTCCCCGGTGAAGGAGGTGAGATCTCACCCCCGCCGCCAACAACCGAAACAGGGCAGATGGGCCTGCCTACTGCCCCCGGCGAGTGCGGATGCAACAGCACAAAGACCATGAAGCCCGGTCCTGAGGTATTTGCAACACTTCAGGCTGGCATGCAGAACCTTAACAAATGTGTCAGCGACTTCCAAAGCGGCCCGCTGAACGGATATGTTAAAACACTTGAGGAGTGGAAATCTGTTACCGGCGGACTCGAAATAGCTCTCACCAAGGACCAGAAGACTATCGAGTCAGCGGTGCTTGATGCAATACCCCGGATGGAGTCCCTGCTTCAGCAGACGCAGTCGTTTGACATAGCCGGACAGGAGTTCATTAAGGATTTTGACAAGTGCCCTGCTTCATCATCTTCATGGATGGATCTTCTCAAGACCGCTGTGACAGTCACTGTCGATTCCATTAAAACCAAATACTGAAATACTCCTGAATATGAAAAAGAAACTTGTCATAGGCTTTATCCTGTTGACATCACTTTTAAGCGGGCTGACTGCGCAGGAACTCCCGCTTCTCACTGAGAAACAGGGTACTTTCCAGATTCTCAGCCGTACCGATTATGTAAGCTACGACTGCGGGTATACCAAAGCAGAGGTTGCCGCCAATCTGCAGAGAATAACTGACCTGGTGACCGTGGTCAGGAAAAACCCGGTCCTGACGGATCTGAAGGGTTTCGAGGGAAGGGCAAGAATATATAATCTCGACTGCAAGCAGATCGGAGGTTACGGCATACCTGCAAGGATTAGTTTTGAATTTGCTTCCTGGATCAGAAAAAAGGACGGAACTCCTGTAATGAATCTGATTGAACCGCCTGAATGGTCTCTTTACATCAATCAGGCAAAACCCGGCTGGGGGGCGTCGTACCTCCATGACGCCAAACACGGATATTTCACGGCTCCTTTGGAAAAAAGAACTCCGGAGCCAGGGATTGATGTTTATGACGGTGAGTGGTTCGTTATTTATGATGCGTCAAGACCACCCTACTGGATCCCGGTCACTGTGAACGAAGCTTTTGCTGCGGTACGGGAGAATTCAAAAAAGGAAAAAAATGAAATAGCCGCCCAGTACCTGAATGAATTTATTGAGAAGGAGTGGAATGAAATTCCTGAAGATTACCGTGACAAGCCGGCCTATTTCGGCGGAGGAATCTCAAGGGTTACCCATAAGCCCGGTTACGGCGACCAGGACAGCATTTTTCCGCGCATTGTAAAGGTAAATCCGGAATACTGGAACAGGGAACTTCCAAAATCAGCAATTCAGATAATCAATTTCAATTCGATCCAAAGAAAGGATTATCTGAGGAAATTAATGGAGGAATATCTGGATAATAACAGCATCAGCTATAACGTGAAGCGTTTTGAGGTGTCATTTGATATGGGTGAAATCCGGAGGTTGTTGCCACTGATCGGGAAATGATACAAGTCAGTCGGCAATCGGCAGTCGGCAGTCATCAGTCTTAAGTCTAGACAGGCAAGTAACCGGGTGTCTGGGGGATAAAAGGAAAACGGGTGCCCGATCATCAGCCTGGCTGAATTCCGGACACCCTGTTAGCCCTGAAACCTGTAACCCTTAAAACCCTGATTTGTCCGCCGGGGTTCCAGCACCGGAGGAAAACTTCTAACCAACGAAAACTAAACCCTCTAACTCACATAAAACTATTCAACCAATTTTACATTGCGGAAGAAAATCTGCCACGAAGTATTATGGTGTCATAATCCAAATTTGTCTATCATCTGAGAGAATACATATATCACCCCGACAATTGCAAGGAATCCGGTAATTACAATTCCATACGCCAGGAGGATTGCCATTGACAATTTTGAATTGGCATCCGGATCTACCGCTAATTGTATGTCTCTCTTATGCATTGACCGGAATATTAATTGTTTTCAAACTCTCCCAAATAACTACACAAAGTTGAGCCACTTTCGCCTCTGCACCGTTACAAAATTCCCGCAAAAGATTACATTATTCACATATTGACGACATCCTTCAGGATGAACCTTGCCAGCTATTCACCGGAGTACCGGTGTCTTCCCGGGATAGAAGGCACTAGTGTAACCGTATTATATGGAAAAGTCCCGGACCTTGGTAGGCCGGGACTTGCACGGTTACAGATTAAAAATCTTATACTAATCCTGATCAGTGGTAATTATAAAGTTGTGTTACTTCTGACTGCGACAGGACGCTGTTATAGAGGAACAGGTCATCAACACTGCCGGTCCAGTACTCAGTGTCGAATCTTCCAATTATAAGATTGGCTACCCACACATCGATGTCACCGGGATGGCCTGTTGTTTCCTTCAGTATACCGTTGATATAAGCTTTTATATTAGTACCGTCATAGGTGCCGACCAGGTGTGTCCATTCATTTGGTGTAATGGGTCCTGCAGCACTTTGCGTCAAAGGCAATGAGATAGCCATGCCTGCGGTTGTGTTGGTAGCCCAGACTCCGAAGTCATTACACATAATGGCGTACAATCCTGCGTTCGATGATCTTTTGATCCATACTGAAACGCTGATATTGTTCCCGCTCCTGTAAGTGCCTCGTGCGAACTCAATGTACTGGCCGGAGCCGTCGAAAGTAATTGCCTGACCTGACTTGCCCTCAGAAAAAATGGCACTCCCGTGATTGGAACCGTCAGGGGTGTTGCCCCGTTGATCCTCCAGGTTATTGTCAAAATTAAAGTAGGAAACCAGACCGTCTGAAGGATAAGTTTTCTCCTCAGCCGGTTCCTTCTTGCACGAAATGTTAAGCGCAAAAAGGATGGCAGCAAAAAGGAAAATAATGTTTTTCATATATCTATTTTTATGATTATTAAGTAATAACGTCAGAATCCATACTAGACATATATCAATACTGAAAATTTACTATGATCGTATATTAAGAACGGATAACAGAATTATAGATGGAGGAGAATGAAAAACTATAAATTTGCCGGATATTCTTAAAACCGATCAAGGGAATCTTTGTTTCTGTAATATCATGCAGAACTGGAAACGGGTATTTGCCATTATTTTCACTGGCCAGCTGTTCTCAACGCTGAGCAGCTATGTGGTCGGCTATTCCGTCATCTTCTGGCTCAGTGTTGAGACCAGGTCGGCGGAGGTGCTGGCGTATGCCACCATTGCCGCCCTACTGCCACAGATGGTTCTCGGACTCTTCACCGGTGTGTTCGTCGACCGCTGGAACAGGAAGCGGACGATGATCCTGGCCGATCTCTTTATCGCACTCTGCACACTGGTACTGGCCTCGCTCTTCTGGATTACAGAGCCGAAGATCTTCTATATCTATCTCCTGCTGATGATGCGTTCTGCCGGGATGGCTTTCCATGTTCCCGCCATGCAGGCATCGGTACCATTGCTGGCGCCTAAGGATAAGCTGATGCGTATTGCAGGGATAAACAATATGATCCAGTCAGTCAGTACGATTGCCAGTCCTGCCCTCGCCGCCCTTCTTATAAGCCTGTTTGAGCTGCAATGGATCCTTCTTATTGACGTTGCCGGCGCTATCATTGCCGTAATAACACTGCTTATGGTACATATCCCTGATCCGGAGAAGAAGGAACATACCAAACCGCATCTTGGGAGAGAGCTTCTTGAGGGCATGAAGGAGATCTACAGCAAACCCGGCCTGCTATGGCTCTTCATCCTCGCCCTCTCAGCCATGTTTTTCATCATGCCTGTTGCTGCCCTCTTCCCACTGATGACCCTGGAGCACTTTAGCGGTACCACATACATGATGAGCATTGTGGAGATAGCATGGGGCATTGGTATGCTCATCGGGGGAGCAATAATCGGACACCGCCGGCTCAACAACTATAAGGTCGTTCTCATTAACATTACTTACCTGGTGCTGGGGCTCACCTTCCTCTTCTCCGGTATACTGCCTCCGTCCGGGTTCGCAATATTCGCCAGCCTTACCGCTATAGGGGGTATTACCATGACTCTCTATTCGGGTTCATTCACGGTTATAATTCAAACAATGGTTGAACCCGCAGCCCTGGGAAGGGTATTCTCGCTATACTCCAGCGTAACACTGCTCCCGTCCATGATAGGACTACTGGCAACAGGCTATATTGCTGACACCATAGGAATAGGAAATGCTTTTATAATATCGGGCATTGGGATTGCTCTGCTTGGAATCGCAGCCTTTTTGATACCTCCAATCAGATTGATGGTGAGATCGGAGGTTGGCGCTAAAACAGTCGGCAATCCTATCAGGCAGTAGAGGGGCGAGAGTTAAGAAATGATCCGCCAGCTGGCGGATCATTCTAGCGAAGCAGCCAGACTGCAGGGAAGGCGCAGTAGTCCAGTCGGCAGTCGGCAGTCATCTCAGGCAGTAGGCAGTAGGCAGTAGGCAGTAGTCTTCAGTCCTCAGTCAATCAATTAATTACGACTGCAGGACCGCAAGACAGAGCGAAGCGACGGACCTTAAGACCTTCGGACTTTCGACTTTACAGACTTTCGACTTTACAGACTTTCGACTTTACAGACTTTCGACTTTACAGACTTTCGACTTTACAGACTTTCGACTTATAAAATCCCCATGGAGATCGCAGTCTTGATTAATGCGGCTGTATTCTTCGCACTGAATTTTATCAGCATGTTCTTCCTGTGGCTGTCCACGGTTGAAGAACTGATGAAGAGTTTCTCAGCTATCTCCAGGTTTGTATAGCCGTCAGCAATCAATTTAAGTATTTCGCTTTCGCGCCTTGTAATCAGAGGTATTGTAGTGCCGGATACCGAATGGCCGTTCATAAGTTCCTTAACCCCAAGTCCAAAGTAACTGTTACCTTCGGCTACCTGCCTGATTCCTTCGGTGATATCCTTTATGTCCGAGGTTTTAAGCACAAATCCCAACACACCTGCGCTTACCGCCTTTTCAATGATATGACGCTGAGCAAGAGAGGTCACAACAAGGATCCTTATATCCGGGAACCGTGATTTGGCCTGGGAGGCAAACTCTATACCAGTCATATCAGGGAGATTGATGTCAAGCAGTACAATATCAAAACGGTTGCTGTTAAGGTATGAGAGTCCCTTGGAACCTGTGGCTGCATGAATGCATATTGTATCGTCAAACGTCTCGTTTATCAGCCTGAAAAGACTGTCGGAGACTATCGGATGATCTTCAACGATAAGCACTTTCCTGCTTAAAGACAAAGGTTCGCCGGACCTGATCATGATAATTCCATTTCAACAGTGATCTCGGCTCCCTGGCCGGGCTGACTCCAGATTTCGAATTTCCCGTTAATGGCTGTCACCCGGTCACGAATATTATCGATCCCCTTACCCTTCCGCTCTTTATTAATCATTGCAGGGTCAAACCCTCTCCCGTTATCTGTGACCTGAGCAAAAAGCCGTTTGGGTTCTGAAAACAATTGTATATTTATTTGTGTGGCACCTGAATGCTTAAGCGCATTGTTGACCAACTCCTGCACTATTCTGTACATTGTCAGTTCTATCTCCTTTGTAAATCTAATCTCGTCTCCGAAGAATTGAAGGACCAGGGCCGGTTGCCCGGCAGGCGAAACCTGTGTGCAGAAATCCTCAAGTGCCGTTTTTAGTCCATAATGATTAAGTGTCTCCGGCATCATGTTGTGGGCTATACGTCTAAGCTCACTGATGGAGGTGTCAAGCAACGACAGGGCGTGGTTGAAGGCATTGACATTTTCATGGGTGATAACAGCATTTTCTTTCATTGAAGAGAGATTAATTTTTATCCCTGACAAAAGGCCGCCCAGACCATCATGTAGATCGCTGGCAAGCCTGGATCTCTCAGCTTCCTCTCCCTCCATGACAGATCTGGCAGCAAGGTAAAGCCGCTCCTTCTCAAGTTCGGCTATTTTCTTTTCCCTGATCTCGATGTTCTGATCGGCGATAATTCTTTTCTTTCTTAAAAGCCTGACATAATAGTTGATGGATAAGCCAAGCAGGATAATAACACCCACCAGCAAATAAACAATATTGTTCCGCCGTCTTTTTTCAGAGGTGAGTCTCAGTATTTTATTTTCCTTTACCTCGCTCTGGTATTTGGTTTCCAGTTCAATGATCTGCCGCGATTTCTCGGAATTGTATACCGAATCCCGGAGAGTCATATACCTGATATAGTACAGATAAGCATTTTTATAGTCACCTATAGAATAGTAGGGATACGCAATAGCCTCATACAGGTACTGAAATCCTTGTGTCAGGTTGTGCTTGAGTCCTATTTCCTCAGACTCTCTGAATGCATGAATCGCTTTATCATAATCATTTAGCCTGACATATGCCTTCCCAAGGGTATAAAGGGCACTGGTGAAGCCATCCGGATCATCGCCCTGCCTGTAAAAGTCAATTGATTTTTGAATATAACCAAGTGCGGTTTCAGGCTTCCCCATCTGACTGTAAACGGCAGCAATGTTCTGGTTCACGCTCGCAATGCCTCTTTCATCGCCAATAAGAGAATACTGGTTGATTGACTTCTCAAAATAACTGATGGCGGTGTTGAAATCGATGAGCTTCTCTTCTTCATTTCTGGGCTCACAGAAATGCCTTGAACTGTACAGAGATCCCAGGTGGCTGAGGGCCCTGGCAACACCCGGAATATTCTGACCCGCCAGGTAGATATCCAGGGCTTTCTGATGATAAGCCATGGATTTATCGAAGACTTCAATATTATAATATACCACTCCCAGGTCATCATTGAGATCGGCAATCCTTATCTCATCCCCCCTTTTTTCCTCGATCTTCAGTCCGTTGAGGTAGTAAAGCATGGCTTCCTGGTACATCTCACGACTGAGGTAATGACCTCCCAGGGCCTGTACTGAGCGCGAAACGAGGCCGGCAGATCTCCCGGCGAGAGCCAGGTCCAGGGCCTTTCTGTAATAAAGCAATGAAGAATCCGAATTGATGCTCTGGTATCTCGATCCCTCTGCCAGATAACGCAGAACCGGGATGGAATCTTCACGGTTTGTTCCCCTGTTAACTCCCGCTTTCGGAAAATCTCCGGTCAGCAATTTGTCAACAGCATAGGTCAGGGAATCGGCATTCTGAGCATCAGCCTCAAACACCGTCATGAATCCAAAGACCACTACTATTGCTAAACAGAACCTCATCTGATCAGTTTTCAC
>JBGSLG010000104.1:0-8292 GCA_041740815.1 Bacteroidales bacterium | reverse complement strand
TGGCACTAATTTGTTTGGTGGAAAAAATCAGAACGGCAGGTCATCCAGCTCAGGGCTGGCTGACGGAGCATCCTCCAGCTTCGGGCTGCGGATAGCCTGCTGGCCGTTCTCCGCAACATCGATTCCCCGTGCCACTGAGAGAGCATTCAGGTTGGTGATATAATTCACCATCCCGTTCTTCTCCCACTTGTTGCCTTTGATACTGAAGGTGACGGTCACATCCTGCCTGAGCCATGATTCATCAATGATCTCACATTTATCCTGCGTGAGCTGGAACTTGATGAAGTCGACATAAGCCTGTCCGCTGCCGCTATCCTTGTGTTCGATCACGAACTCACGCTTGCGGAAGCGTTCATTGACCCTGTTGACCGGGTAGACCTCGGCAACCTTGCCTGTAATCTGAAATTCCATTATTATGCTTCTGTTATGACAATCTTATCAATGGTGTCACCAGCCCTGATAAGGTCAATCACTTCAACACCCTCGATAACCTTACCGAAACATGTATGTTTCCTGTCGAGGTGTTTGGTGTTTGATCTGCTGTGGCAGATGAAGAACTGAGAACCACCCGTGTCTTTGCCGGCATGAGCCATAGAGAGAACACCGCGGTCATGATACTGTCTGGTTCCGGTAAGCTCACACTTGATCTTGTAACCCGGTCCGCCTGTACCAATGCGCGGATCACTCATGTCTTTCGAGAAGGGGCAGCCGCCCTGTATCACGAAGTCAGGAATGACCCTGTGAAATGCCAGTCCGTCATAAAAACCCTTTCCGGCCAGCGTCACGAAGTTTTCGACTGTGCCCGGGGCATCATCATCGTACAGTTCCGCCTTCATTATCCCTTTCGGGGTATGTATCTCGGCTAACTTCACTGTTTAACGATTTCAATAAGTTCAACTTCGAATACGAGGGTTGAATAAGGAGGAATCGGGCCTGTGCCGCTCTCACCGTAAGCCAGTTCGTAAGGGATGTAAAACTTGAACTTTGAACCTACAGGCATCAGCTGAATGCCTTCCTGCCATCCCTGGATGACCTGGTTCACGCCGAACTCGGCAGGTTCACCACGGTCGACTGATGAGTCAAACTTGGTGCCGTCCATGAGTGAACCTGTATAATGAACCTTTACAACATCCACAGCCTGGGGCATTGCACCTGTACCCATGGTTATAACCTCATACTGGAGTCCGCTTGCGGTTTCCTGAACACCGTCACGTTTCTTATTTTCAGCAAGGAATTTTTCACCATCGTCAATATTTTTACCGTACATCTTTTTCATCTGTTCTGCCTGTCTCTTCTGCATATATGTCATGACAAAACCTTGGGCGGCCTGTTCATCCAGTGTATTCTTTTCATTCTCGGCGTCAATCATGCCCTTGGCGAAGAGTACTGGGTCAATGCTGATGCTGTCGCTCACATAATAGAAGTAGCTGGCAATACCGAGAGAATAAGCGAGGGAGTCTTCGGCACTTTTTACCGGGGTACCTGTTATACCAGACCTGGTGTTGCATGAAGTTGCGATAACGGCTGCTGTCACAGCGAAGATTACTAAACCTTTGATTTTCATTGTATCAATTTTTATTTAAATTTTGGCAAAGATAGTATTTTGGAAGTCAATCTGAGGGTATTACTGTTCTTTTATTACCTCAAGGAGTTCAACTTCAAAGATGAGGGTTTCAAAAGGTTTGATGACGTTTCCGGCACCTCTCTCGCCGTAGGCAAGATCATATGGGATATAGAGCATCCATTTTGCACCCTCCTTCATCAGCTGGAGTCCTTCAACCCATCCGCGGATCACGTTGCTGACCCTGAACTGCGCCGGTTCACCGCGGTCATACGAAGAGTCAAATTTGGTTCCGTCAATCGTCTTGCCGGTGTAATGAACCTTCACAACATCCTCAGGGCCGGGCATAGCGCCTGTTCCCTCCGTGATAACCTTGTACTGCAGTCCGCCTGGCAGGGTGACAACGCCATCCGTCTTTTTGTTCTCCTCAAGGAATGCCTTTGCAGCATTGATCTGCACTCCGTACTCAGCCATCAGCCTGGCCTTTTCACGCCGCTGCATGTAAGTGACTATAAATGCGCTGGCAGCGGTGTCTGTCATCAAAGACTTCTCTTTGGATGCATCCGTCATCCCCCTTGTGAACATCTTAGTGCTTATATCGATACTGTCGGCAACATAGTATTTGTAGTTTGCCACACCGAGAGCATAGGAGAGGGAGTCTTCGGAGGTGGCAAATTTAGATTTCTGAGCAGTGCCGGTGAGTGTTGTAACAACAAGCAGGGCAATGACAATTAATGTTTTAGTGGTCCTCATATTTTCAGTTTTTATCTTTTTTTACCTGCATGGATGCAGAATGTGCAACCTCAGTGCAGCAGTTTTTTAAATCACGCAAATATATCAAATTCATCTCTTCACAGCTCTTGTCATCACCCTTTTTCCGGGCGGGCCTGGAAGGAGGGTTACCTCGAAGCCAAGATCCCTGAGCATGCGCTTCAGGCTGCCTTTTGCAGAGTATGTGACGAAAACCGATCCGGGGTGGGTGACTGCCGTAACCCTTCGTATAACCTCTTCGCTCCACATCTCCGGCTGTTTATCAGGTCCGAAAGCATCAAAATAGATCAGGTCGTACAGGCCTGCCGGATCCTCCACTGTCAGGTCTGACAGGATCTTGTTCATGGAGAACCATTCCGTTATTGCTACCCGCTCATCCCAGGGGGCTGAATGAATGGCTTCAAAGAGTTGCGGGCCGCAGCTCCCTGCAAGAGTTCCGTAATTCAGCTGCCTCACAACAAATGGGTCGAGGGGGTATTTCTCAAGCGATGTATAGCTGACGTGGATCCTGTGTTCTTCTGCATGGATTGCAGAGAGAAGTGCGTTGAGTCCGGTTCCGAACCCGACTTCAAGGACAGAGATATCACTGGCACCGAGGCTTGCCAGTCCGGCATTTACAAAGATGTGTTTCGACTCTGTTATGGCACCGTAATACGAGTGGTAATGCTCATCTATTTCAGGCACGTAAAGTGTATGTGAGCCGTCTTGCGTTAATTTAAGTTCGGGATTCATTTTTTAGTGAGGAAATAGGGGGTAGGCAGCAGGCAAGAATGAGTATTTTCGATTTCAGATTTTCGATTGTCGATTTAATCGCAAATCGCAAATCCTTCAGTCTTCAGTCCTCCGTCTTCAGTCCTGACTGTGGATTGCTGACTGCCGATTGCCGACTGAAAAGAGGCTGCTGCCAGTCCGAGTCATACCAGGTCCGGACATCAGTAGCTATCATGCCTGCTCTGTGTGCTGCCTCAATGCCCAGGTCGCCGTCTTCAAACACCTCACAGTCGGCCGGCGCGACATTCATCAGCTCCGCGCACCTGAGGAAAGTCTCAGGGTCAGGCTTGTGCCGGGTCACATCATTGGCAGTAACGATTATGTCAAAGTATTTTCTTATTCCTACTATCTCCAATGTCTTCTCAACCGCCTCGCGATGGCCACCGGTGCCGACCGACATTTGGAGTTTGCCGTAATATTTCTGTACCAGTGCAATTACCGGCTCAATAGGTGTTACATTATGCTGTACGGTGTAGAACTCTTCGAGCTTGACATCCATGATCTCCTCCGGTGAGACCTTGCCGGTCATCCCGTTTTGTTCAATGATATCCTCCGCTATCTTCCAGCCCGGCGCACCGGTGTGTGCCTGGAGGAACGCGGTGTCCATGGTTATGCCGAAATGGAGGCAGGCCTTCTGCCATGACTGGTAGTGCCATGGCATGGTGTCGGCCAGTGTGCCGTCGAGGTCAAATATGAGGCCTTTTACCCCGGGGGTAATGTCGAAGTTCATTTATTGTCAGATTGAAGGGCAAAAGTAGCACTTTTCAGGCAATAGGCAGTAGGCATTAGGCAATAGGGAAATTTTCGATTTCAGATTTTCGATTGTCGATTTAATCGAAATTCGCAAATCGTAAATCCTTCCGATTTTACGGACTTTTGACTTTCCGGACTTTCCGGACTTTCGATTTTTGACCTTCAGTCTTCAGTCCTCAGTCAATTAATTTGTACGACCGCACGACCGCAAGACTGCAAGACCTTCAGACTTTAGACCTTTAGACCTTCAGACAATGTTTCGTATCACCCCTTAATGAATTTACTTACCTCGTTGGCGATGTTCTCCCCGGTGAAGCCGAATTTTTCATCAAGCACGTTGTATGCTGCCGAGGAGCCGAAGCTCTCAAGGCCATACACCCTGCCTTCTGATCCGGCGAAACCCAGCATTGTCACAGGCAGTCCGGCCGTCAGGCAGAAGACAGGCACTCCCGGTGTGATAACACTCTGCCTGTAACTCTCATCCTGCATCCTGAATAACCCTTCAGACGGGGCAGAGACTATCCTTGACCTGATGCCCCCTGCTGATAGCAGTGCTGCGGCCTCAACCAGGGTGGCCACTTCGGAGCCGCTGGCAATCATTATCACATCAGGTTTCCCCGGAGCATCAGTGACAATATATGCTCCCTTTGATGCCATTCTAGCAGCTTCAATCCGTGTTTTGCCCTCCGAAGGAAGCGTCTTGATGTTCTGCCTCGACAGTATCAGGGCTGTTGGTGTCTTTTGGTTCTCCAGCGCCAGCTTCCATGCAATATTAGTTTCAAGGGCATCGGCCGGTCGCAGCACCAGCATGCTGTTTTCTCCGTGATGGTTCTTCAGGTGTTCCATGAGCCTGATTTGAGCCTCCTGTTCAACGGGCTGATGGGTTGGACCATCCTCGCCTACGCGGAATGAGTCATGCGTCCATATATACTTGACCGGAAGGCGCATCAGCGCTGCCAGCCTCACGGCAGGCTTCATATAGTCAGAGAAGACGAAGAAGGTCCCGCAGGCAGGTATCACCCCACCGTGCAGTGCCATACCGTTCATGACGGCAGCCATAGTCAGCTCGGAGACTCCTGCATGCAGGAAGGCTCCTGAAAAGTCGCCTCTGGCAATCGGCTTGCTCTTCTTCAGGAAACCGTCAGTCTTGTCAGAGTTCGATAGATCTGCCGATGCAACTATCATGTTGGGTATCTTCCCGGCAAAGTGGGAGAGGATGACAGCGGATGCGTTACGGGTGGCGTCATTCTCCTTCTGGGCTATGGCGGCAAAGTCTATCTCAGGAATGACGCCTGAGTAGAAATCGTTCAGCTGTTTTGCAGCATCGGGATTTTCGGCTGCCCAGCTCTCTTTCTTCTTTTTCCAGGCTGCAGATGCTGCAGATTTGCCTGCCAGTACCTCTTCGTACAGCTGCTTTACGTCGGGAAAAATCTCAAATGGTTTCTCCGGGTCACCACCCAGGTTTGCAACTGATTTCTTAAAGGAGCCTCCGGCATGTGTTACAGGCTGCCCGTGTGTTGAGGTTTTGGCTTCAAAGCTTTTACCGGCCTCATCAATCAGGCCTTTGCCCATCACGGTCTTGCCTATAATTATCACCGGCCTTTCATTCTCATCGCCTGCCAGCCGCAGTGCTCCGCGTATCTGGTCATGGCTGTGTCCATCTATCTCCATCACCCGCCATCCCCATGCCTTGTATTTGGCTGCAGTGTTTTCGGATGTGACTGCAGAGGTCTCGGTTGAGAGCTGGATATCATTTGAATCATAGAATAACACCAGGTTGCTCAGTCCGAGGTGTCCGGCGAGGCGGCCGGCGCCCTGAGAGATCTCCTCCTGGATGCCTCCGTCAGAAATGTAGGCATAAGTCTTATGCTCAAAGAGCCGACCGAACCGCGCTGCAAGGAAGCGTTCCGCTATGGCTGCGCCCACAGCCATAGTATGACCCTGGCCAAGAGGCCCCGAGGTGTTTTCAATGCCACGTTTCAGATCGAGCTCGGGGTGACCCGGTGTCACACTTCCCCACTGCCGGAACTGCATGATGTCATCAACGGTGAAGTGACCTGTAAGTGTCAGAACGGAGTAGAGCATCGGCGACATGTGGCCGGGATCGAGGAAGAACCTGTCCCTGTTTATCCATTCGGGATCTGCAGGGTCAAAACGGAGGAACTCGGAGAAGAGGATATGGATATAATCTGCTCCGCCCATGGCTCCGCCCGGATGGCCGGAGTTGGCTTTCTCAACCATTGCCATTGAGAGGATCCTGATATTGTCTGCTGCGCGTTCGTTTACATTCTTGGTCATGACTGTTTGTGCCTTTTGATTGAGAGTAAAACTAATAAAAAAATGCTTGAGAGGAGTCGCTGCTGTTTAACAAGCAGAACTCCGCGACAAGAGTGACGAGATATTAAATTTAACCAAACCCGCCGTTCCCTGACGTTTAGGCGTTGTAGGTTGAGGAGGCTGTGTCGCCTCCGCGGCCGGTCCAGTTCGTGTGGAAGAACTCACCCTCAGGTTTGTCGATCCTCTGGTACGTATGAGCCCCGAAATAGTCGCGTTGTGCCTGCAGCAGATTGGCAGGCAGCCATGCCGACCGGTAGCTGTCGAACCATGACAGTGCGGCACTCATGGCAGGGACGGGAACACCGTCTCTGACAGCCCCGGCGATAACTCTTCGCCAGCTGTCGTTGTTCTCCTTCAGAATAGTTGAGAAATAGCTGTCCATGATCAGGTTAGGCAGTTCCGGCTCGCGCTTGAAGGCCTCGTAAATCTTGTTCAGGAAAGCTGACCTGATTATGCATCCGCCTCTCCAGATCATTGCTATCTCACCGTAGTTCAGATCCCATTTGAATTCAACGGCAGCGTTGCGAAGCAGGTTGAACCCCTGGGCATAAGAAACAATCTTTGAAGCATAAAGTGCCTGGCGGATGTCATCCGCGAACTGTTTTTTGTCGATGATCGGGCCTTTGTCCGGGCTGGGGAAGAGAGGAGCGGCCTGAACTCTTTCTTTTTTCATTGAAGAGATGAACCTTGCGAAGACCGATTCACCTATCAGGCTCAGAGGCACCCCGTGGTCGAGGGCGCTGACTACTGTCCATTTGCCTGTTCCCTTCTGGCCTGCAGAGTCGAGTATCTTTGTGACTATAGGCTCTCCGTCGGTATCCTTGTATCTGAGAATCTCACTGGTGATCTCTATCAGGTAGGAGTCGAGCTCTACCTTGTTCCACTCTTCGAAGATGCCGGCCATATCATCGTAGGTGAAGGCGCCTGAGTTGAGCATCAGGTGGTATGCCTCGCAGATAAGCTGCATGTCGCCGTACTCTATTCCGTTATGTGCCATCTTGACGAAGTGGCCTGCGCCGTTATCGCCTATCCAGGTGACGCAGGAAGCCCCGTCAGAGGCTTTGGCAGCAATTGCATGGAAGATATCCTTCACATGAGGCCATGCCTCTTTTGATCCGCCGGGCATCATCGACGGACCGAGCAGAGCACCCTCTTCACCGCCAGAGACTCCGGTGCCGATGTAGAGAAGTCCCTTGCTCTCAACATATTGTGTCCTTCTTATAGTGTCTGGAAAGTGAGAGTTACCTCCTTCAATTATGATGTCTCCCTTTTCGAGCAGGGGGAGGAGCTTCTCAATGAAGTCGTCAATCGGTTTGCCTGCCTTTACCATCAACATCACTTTGCGGGGCCTCTTGAGGTTCGAGATCAGCTCCTCAAGCGAATAGGAGGGTATGATTTTTTTATCTTTTCCACGTCCGTGCACAAAATCAGTCACTCTTTCCGTTGTGCGGTTGAACACTGCAACAGTAAAACCCCTGCTCTCAATGTTGAGCACCAGATTTTCTCCCATCACGGCGAGACCTATCAATCCTATATCTGCTTTCATGCTGAAAAATTAAGTTGTTGATAAATTGAATTCTATAGTTTTCGAATTATTGAATTATCCTGAAGCCAAGATCTGAAAGAATCTGTCGTGCCAGCGGGTCATCAGTCTGCGCACTGTATGATTCAAATTCCCTTCTGATCCTGTAGTTATCGCGAAGATACTCGAATTTTCCGGTGTCCTGGCGAAACAGAGCGTCATCCTCCTCCACCGGGTAGGTATGTCTGACAGCTCCGGCAACAATCTCGAGAGTACTTCTGTTATCGCTCTGCTTTGTCAGGTCAATGAACGGATCTGCAGGAAGCGGCAGCGAGGCGGGGATCCATTCGTGCAGCGGAATCCCAAGCCCGGCAGCGACCCGTCTCACCGAGTTTATGGTAGCGTTAGCCTTGCCGTCAACGGAATAGCCCGCAATGTGAGGGGTAGCTATATCCGTAAGCTCCACCAGTCTCCTGTCAGTCTCAGGCTCTCCCTCCCATACATCAAGCACGGCGCCAGCCAGGGTCTTTGATGACAATGCCTCCCTGAGGTCAGTGTTATCCACCACCTCGCCGCG
>JBGSLG010000103.1:0-5513 GCA_041740815.1 Bacteroidales bacterium | reverse complement strand
CTCTTCACTGAGGGCCGACTGATCTATCAGCAGGCTGTATCCGTAAATCAGCCTGGAGGTCTTGCTGCTGACAAAGTTAAGAGGGAATCTCGTGTATCTGTTCGCATCGAGATTTGATGTTGACAGCGTATAAATTTCCTTGATTAATTCCGTTGACCAGCACACTTTTCTGGAATAATCAGGAGGAAAGATATGATGTACCGTCCCGTCATAATACCATTCCCTGGGATAATCAACCTGGTATTCCCATGTCGCCGTTACATCCCACCTGAAAAAACGGCTTTGAATATCTCCGGCATCAAGGTCCGTGTAAAATCTGATCCCTCTTTCTTTCTCTCCCGATAATTCTGATATAATCTCTTCAATTTCATAATAGACCTCTCCGACTTCCGGGCAGATTGGCATCCGGTCAAAATCAGATTCAATAGATGTACCGTCAGGGGTAATAATATCGATCTTGAAAGATTTCCCCGGAGTGAGATCCTGGCTGTCAATATGAACCCTGTAAACACCCGGTTCTGCCGGAGATTCCTGCATTGTGAACTGGTTTCTTTTGTCATCCGAGATACGCACTGCACAACCTGAGACAGGTATATATTGCGGATCGCTGACCGGGGAGGCCATGGAAATTGTGACCGTTTGATATTCACTGTTATCAGTTACCAAACCAAAGACCACGTACTTGTTTACTGCCTCCGCGGGGATGTCAGGCTGATAGGGCGTGATGCACGACGTGATGCAAAGCCCGGATAACAGAACTAACTTTATGATGCTAATCCGACACATAGTTCCCAAGTTTAAAAACCCATGTGGCAGTGAAGACAGGCACCCCTATGACGGAATAACTATAGCTTCTGATGCTCCCATTCTCTGACCTGTAATAAACTGAGTAGGGATTGTTGCGTCCGGTGGCATTGTAGAGGTTAAAGACGAAAGAATTATGCAGGAATTTATTCTTCCTGAGGTCCCCCTCGACGGTCAGGGAAAAATCTGCACGGAAATACTCCGGGATTCGGTAATAATTTCGTTTTGAATAATCGAGATAAGGTGAACCCCCTGAATAATATACTGACTCAGGGTAGGTGACCGGTTTCCCGGTCTGGTAGGTCAGAATTGAAGAGAGGAATAGACGCCGGGTAAAATAATAGTTTAGAACAGCCGTGAGAGAATGAGGAACATCGAAATTGGAAGGATATGCCTCCCCGTTATTTATTCTGTACCATGATTGGTCGCCATCAACATGGATGAATGACCTTGACCAGGTGTATGAAATCCAGCCTTCAAGATTTCGTCTGCTGCGCTTTATATAAAGCTCAATGCCGTATGCTTTATGATCTCCCTGCAGGACTGAGCTCTCAACAAGGTCATTGCTCAGAAAGTCAGCCCCATCCCTGAATTCCGAGTAATTGCGGGTCAGTTTCAGGAAGGTTTCTGCCGAGAACTCCAGTCCGTTTTTCGGAAGAGCGCGGAACAGCCCGATGGACACCAG
The DNA here is from genome assembly GCA_041740815.1 of Bacteroidales bacterium. GTDB lineage: Bacteria > Bacteroidota > Bacteroidia > Bacteroidales > VadinHA17 > SR-FBR-E99. The sequence continues at coordinate 4,024 of JBGSLG010000103.1, read as the reverse complement.
GTTGCTGTTGGAAGGAAGAAGATGATAATCAGCAAGCTTCCACTGGGTATTAGGAGCCACAGTGGTTATGGTATTCAGCATGAATAGATTCTGATGCATCTGGTTGAATGCCAGCTTGACAGAGCCATCCTTATCGGTTTCAAAACTCAATGAGGCCCGTATTTCAGGTTCATGATACCACCTTATGATACTGTTCTTTCCGAAAGTCAGGGTGTCTTCAATATATCTCGGATCCCGTGGCGCTCCATCAGTATACTTATAGGTTGTCACGGGGCCAACAGGATTATAGATCATATACCTGACTCCGACATTCAGATTTATTCTGCTGGTGATATCGTATGAATCGGTAAAGAAAAGAGCGCTTTCGATACCTCTGTCAACTCCAAGTTCCACCTGACTCCTCATGGAAGTCTCACCGTAGGGTAATACTGTCCCTCTGTCAAGCAGGTAGTAGATGATCCCGGCCCCGTATTCGAGAGTGTTTTTCTCATTCAGCAAATGTCTGAAGTCGACACGTGTTTCATAATGGCCCATTTTATAGGCATGCTGGTAAGCTGACGGGGGTTGTTGCCTGTCAATGGTTGAAAATCCGTATTGCGAACCTACCACGGTGAACTCACCACGGAGGGAGTTTGTATAGTTATGTCCGACTATGAATGATGCACCGTTGTTATAATAGTCATAGCTGTTTATGTCAGAGAGGCTGAAATGGTCATAGCTGCGATAAAGGAAGAGTGACAGCTGGGTCTTCCGTATATCCCAGTTCACACCACCTGAAAAGTCATTGAACCGGGCACTGCTCCCGCTGATCGTCGGATCCTTGATCCTTGACAGGATCCAGTCCGAATAAGATGAGCGTGCACTGAACAGGAAAGAGCTGGTATCCTTCTTCAGTGGGCCTTCAAAGACCAGGTTGGCAGTAATGGGACTGACACCTCCGTGAACTGTGAATTGCTTTCTGTTGCCCTGGCGCGATGTGACATTGAAGACCGAAGCAAGCCTTCCACCGTACCTGGCAGGAATATATCCCTTGTAAATCGACAGGTCCCTAATTATGTCAGAATTAAAAGCCGGGAAGAAGCCAAACAAATGGAACGTATTGTAAACAGGTATTTTATTAAGGTAAAACCCATTCTGGTCGGTGCTGCTGCCTCGTACGTTGATGCCTGCAGTCCCTTCGCCGACGGTGACTATCCCGGGAAGAGTAGCTGAGATCTTCAGTATATCACGTTCACCCATCATCATGGGCAATGTTTTGATCGATTTCATTGAAACCTGATCAAACCCCGGTTCTTTCGCACGTATACTGGTATGACGTTCACCGCTTACAACTATCTCCTTTAATTCAACAGCTGTTTTCCTGATCCGGAGGACAAAACTGTCATCGGAAAAAACCTCAAACAAATATTTCTTTCTCTCATACCCCAGGAACTCGATATGAACGTTGTATGTCCCCGGCAGGAGGGCGAGGCTAAAAAAACCGTTCACATCCGTAGCAACGCCTGTTTTGGCTTCAGTTATATAAACGGCGACAAAATGCAATGGCTCACCCGTCTCCTCGTCAATGACTCTCCCGAGCGCTTTAACCATGCTATTGCCCCTGTTGTCCCCGGGCCGGCCTATGTTTACTCTGTGCGTCACCCCCGGTCTCCGGCCTGTTATGTAACGCGCTTCGCTCTCAGTTATAGCCTCTTCCTTTTTGCCTGTCACCACCTCCGCAGCGGCAACCTGAGCATAGGAAGGAAGACCGGAAAGCAGTTTAACTCCTGGCAGTACAACCAGATCACCTTCGTGGTCTGACATCAGCAGACCGGTACCTTTCAGAACCCTGGTCAGAGCTTCCCCTGCAGTAATACTGTCAGCTTCCAGGGTTACTTTAAGTTTGCTTACCCACTCAGAACGGTAATAGATTCTTACCCCTGTCTGATCAAAGACTGCATCGGAAAATTCCTGAAATGAGATGTTTTTCAGATGACAGTCCATAACCTTTTCCTGGGCCTTAACCTGCAGAAGGAAGACAAACATAATTGTCAATATTAACACTATCCTTGCCTTCACTTTGTACCCTGGGAATTACAAAAGTCCATCACATCAGCCATGGTCCGGTCAGCAGCTCTCCTGACCTTGATCCTGTGTCTTTCAAGATATTCCCTGACAGCCTTTCTTTTCCCCTCCTCGAGAGCAGCGATGAAAGTCCTGTTATTCCTGACTCTGATCATCTGATCCCCGGAAAGATAGAGCATCTCCTTCTTCGGAATGGAAAATGAGTAGTAGCGCGCACCGTGAAAACTGTCAGGTTCAAGATTTTTTTTCCAGATATATCCTATCCGGTCAGGTCCTGACCCTATTACCTGTATAATGCGCTTAACTGTGTCCTGAAAGTAGATCATCTCAAAATCCATTCCACTGAACCTGAATTTCTCAAGCCATGCATCAGATATAATTATCAGGTTATCAGCACCTGCATTATTGCGGAATGCCAGCAAAAGATGCTGGTTGTAAATATCATAATTCAGCATCAGGCCTGAGAATGTCTCCCCGCGGATGGTCAATGATCCTTTTTTGAATTGCGAATCTGCAAGGTACTGATTACCATCAGTTTTGGATGGAGGGAAAAAGCTGTAATACCTGCCGTTTACCAGTAGCGGATCAGATCCGTACAGAGGGTCTGCAATGTAAAAGGGCTGCTGGGCATCAGCAGAGGCCATTATTAACAACAAAAGCAGTGGAATCACATTTCGCAAAAAGAAGGTCCCTTTAACGTTATTAAGCCTGCTATAGATATCCCCTTTTTCTGAGCTCATTATTCCCAGGCCATTCCGTGCATTATTGAAAATCAAAAACAAACATGCAAATTACTGTATTTTTTAATGTTCAGCCTTACATAACCTGCAAAAATAACAAAAGAGGCTGCCTGCGAACAGACAGCCTCCTTTCAGTAAGGTCATCAAAAATCCGACCCGATAACAATGGTGATCAGTCTATATCCCAGAAGACCGGAGTTGATATCAGGTCTCCGCCTATAGCTGAAGCAGCAGCCGTGTAGCTTGCCTTGTTCAGTGTCTGTTCACTTACCGGATAAGGGAATCTGATCGGGATCTCGTCATAAGAGGTGATGAGCGACGCAATGTTGAAGATAGGATAATCCATACGTCTCCACATTGTATATCCCTCAAGGCCACGGGTATAGAATGCAATCCAGGCCTGGGTTCCGATTTTTTCCCTGAAAGTTCCAGGTGCAGTGGCATAATTTACATCCGGCCTGGCAACATAGGTATTGGCTTCAGTCTCTGTACCGCCCCAGAACAAGATCGAGGCTCTGATTGCATCACGGTAGAGGGCACCGACATTACTGCCAACCGAGAAAGTCCTTTCGGCTGCCTCCGCCATGTAGAAGAGAACTTCATCATAGGTCATCAGAATTCCGGGGAAATTCGGAGCGGCAATTGCATCAGGGATATGTGAATACAGGCTGTACGGGCTTTCATAACCGTAGCTGCCTCCAAGATAGATGCCTCCGAATGTGGTAAAGTAATAAGGCCTGCGCGGATCCGAAAGATCATTCATTATATCCACAATGGTATTGGCAGGGACAAAGTCGTTTCTTCCGCTCTGAACCAGATCCTCATAAAGGGGATTGGTATGGGTGGCAGAGAGGAATGGGAACAGTGCATTATCATCATTGGAAGTAAAGACTCCTCCGCTCACTGCAGACTCAGCCGCGCTCTTTGCAAGAGTGGCATTGGCATCAGCTATGGTAATCGCAATCTTAAGCTTCAGTGAATTGCCAAACTTCTTCCAGAGTTCAACATCGCCATTGTAAATAAGATCAGCTGAGCCGAAACTACCCTCAGTATCATCCATTTTACCAAGAGCTGCATCGATCCTGACTATCAGGTTAGCGTAAATAGTTGCAGCGTCATCATACTTCGGAGAGATCAATTCAATATCCAGAGCCTCGGTATAAGGCACGTCACCGAAGATGTCAACCAGGTTCTGAAATGCATAGACATTCAACAGTTCA
>JBGSLG010000102.1:0-8714 GCA_041740815.1 Bacteroidales bacterium | reverse complement strand
ATCTCCGAATGCTGAAAAGAGAGGCTGAACGACGGCACCGATCTTCAGTATTCCAAGGAACGAAAGATACAGTTCGGGAATCCTGTCCATAAAGAGGCAGATCCTGTCTCCTTCGCTGATACCCTGATTGCGGAGAAATGCGCCTATAGTGTTTCCGGCAAGCCTGAGGTCATTGAATGTAAAACTCTTTTCCGTGCCCCCGAATCCCTCATAGTAGAGTGCGATTTTGCCGGCATGGCCCTTCCGGCAGATTCTGTCGGAACAGTACCAGCCGATATTTAATATATCTCCGGGACTGTATTCAAGCTCTTTTTCGGCAACGGACCAGCTGAAGCCTGCGGTCAGTTCGCCATATGACTGATGTTCGGACATAGATGCCAGGTATAAATGTACACAATGACATCAAGTTAGCACTAATTATTAAAATAGAAGTTAAACCATGCGAAATTTGCTGGCTAAGGTCAAAGGTCTGAAGGTCATTAACTCAGTCAGCAGTCAACAGTCGGCAGCCGGCAATCGGCAGTCATGCTTAGGCAGTAGGCAGTAGTGTAAGTTATTGATTGACTGAGGACTGAAGACTGGAGACTAAAGGTCTGGCGCAAAGCCGGATTTCAATCCCAGCTCAGGATCACCTTTCCGCAGTTACCCTCTTCCATCACGTCAAATCCCTTCTGGAAGTCGTCAATATGGAAACGGTGCGTAATGATAGGGTCAAGATTAATCCCGCCGATGATCATCATCTGCATCTTATACCATGTCTCCCACATCTCGCGGCCATATATACCCTTCAGGGTCAGCGCCTTGAATATGATATCACTCCATGGTACCTCAAAGTTCGAGGGAAGAATTCCAAGGAGGGCGATATTGGATCCGTTGTACATGTTGGCAATCATCTCGCGGAAAGCGGCAGGCGAGCCCGACATCTCAAGCCCGACGTCGAAGCCCTTCATGTGCAGCGGCTCAAGCACATCACTGATCTTTTCGCCCTTCTTTGGATTAATTACCATGGTGGCTCCCATCTTTTTCGCCAGATCAAGACGGTAGTCGCTCAGGTCCGTGGCAACCACATTGCGTGCGCCGGCGAACCTGGCTATGGCAACGGCCATGCTGCCAATAAGGCCTGACCCTGTGATCAGCACATCCTCGCCCAGAAGCGGGAATGCCAGTGCCGTATGAGTTGCATTGCCGAAGGGGTCCATGATGGCTGCCCACTCGTCGGGTATACGGCTGTCAAGCAACACCACATTCCTTGCAGGCACCTTTACATATTCAGCAAAGGAGCCGTCGATATGCACTCCTATTCCCACGGTGTTCTCGCATACATGCTCCCTGCCCCGCCGGCAGTTACGGCAGGTGCCGCAGAAGAGATGCCCTTCGCCGGTGACCCTGTCGCCCACCTTCACGTTGGTGACGCCCGGTCCCGCCTTCTCTACGAATCCCATATACTCGTGTCCGATGGTCATAGGCACCCTGATGGTCTTCTGCGCCCACTCGTTCCACTCGTAGATATGAAGGTCGGTGCCGCAGATGGCTGATTTTTTGACCTTGATAATGACATCATTGTAGTCTGGCTCCGGGATTGGTACCTCCTGCATCCATAATCCTTTGGCAGCCTTTGCCTTGACGAGAGCTTTCATCTTATTCATTCCGTCTGATGATTAAATCGTTATGTTGTAAATGTAATACAAATACAATTTTAAAAATATGATATTTGCCGTGAGAGTACCGGGCAAATTGCCCGTCGCCACATTATCTTTATCTTTGCCGTGCATCGGAACGAAGGACAGATTACGCGACGCTGCGAAGGAACTGTTTCCGCTATCAACAAACACATAAGAGATGACAGATAGAAAAATCAGGGTGCGTTTTGCTCCCAGTCCCACCGGACCCCTTCATATCGGAGGAGTGCGCACCGCCCTTTATAACTACCTGTTTGCAAAGCACAACGGAGGAACCTTCATTTTGCGCATTGAAGACACTGACCAGGCCCGCTATGTAGATGGTGCGGAGGATTATATCATGGATTCGCTGGCATGGGCGGGGATCACGGTTGATGAGGGCGTGAGAGAGGGCGGGCCATTTGCCCCGTACAGGCAGAGCGACAGGCAGGAGATCTATCACCGTTATGCAGACGAGCTGATAGAAAAGGGTGATGCCTATTACGCCTTTGACTCACCGGAAGAGCTCGACCGTCTAAGGCAGGAGCATGAAGCCCGCGGGGAGACCTTCAATTATGGAGGCGCCACACGGATGAGCATGTGCAACTCTATCACCCTCAGTAAAGAAGAGGTCGCAGAGCGAAAGGCTTCAAGCGAACACTACGTGATCAGATACCGCATGCCCGAGAATGAGGATATCCATTTCTCAGATCTGATCAGGGGCGATATCGTGGTCAATACGTCGAGTCTTGATGATAAGGTGCTTTACAAGTCTGACGGGATGCCGACATATCACCTTGCCAACATCGTTGACGATCACCTGATGGAGATATCACATGTCATCAGGGGCGAGGAGTGGCTGCCGTCACTTCCGCTTCATGTCATGCTCTACCGCAGCTTCGGCTGGGAGGCGCCGCTGTTTGCACACCTTCCACTGCTGCTCAAGCCCACAGGGAAGGGCAAGCTCAGCAAGCGCGACGGAGACAAGATGGGCTTCCCGGTATTCCCGCTCTACTGGCCTTACGGGGAGACAGCCTCCGGATACCGTGAAGAGGGCTATTTCCCGGAAGCATTCGTGAACATGCTTGCCCTCCTGGGATGGAATCCGGGCACCGAACAGGAGATATTCTCCATGGAAGAACTGATTGCTGCATTCTCTATAGAGAGGGTGGGCAAGTCAGGCTCCCGCTTCGATCCTGAGAAGGCAAAGTGGTTCAACACCAGGTATTTTCACATGAAGAACGACGATGAGCTGGTCTCCCTCTTCATGCCCGTGGTTAATGAAAAAGGCTTTAATCCTGCGCCGGAGACACTTAAGAAAATCATATCGCTTGTAAAGGAACGGGCGGGGTTTGTGAAGGAGTTATGGCATGAGGCCGACTTTTTCTTTGTCGCTCCGGAATCATATGACCCGGAGGTTGTAAGGAAGAGATGGAACGCCGACTCCTCCCTGCAGATGAGAGAACTCCGTGATGTTGTTGCAGGCGTGCAGCCGTTTACCTCTGAGATACTTGAAAAAGCAGTCAAGGAGTGGATCGTATCCGGTCCCTATAATACCGGGACCATCCTCAACCTCTTCAGGCTCCTGATGGTTGGTGCTTCCAGGGGAACGCACCTTTTTGACATCGTTGAACTTACGGGAAGGGATGAGACCCTAAGCAGGCTTGACAACGGCATCAGCCGGCTGACGACATCAGCACCATGAATCCCGGGAGGGAAATAAGATACATCGATTTTCACACCCACAATTCCCTGGGCAGTGATGATACAATTGCCATTATGAACCTCATGGCAGGGGCGGATGTGCCGGCAGATTTTCCCGCCAACACCCTCTTTTCTGCCGGAATCCATCCCTGGTATCTGACGGAAGAGAATTCACATCAGCTTCTGACAGAGCTTGTTCTCACTGCTGCCCATCCTCATGTAGTAATGATAGGGGAGGCGGGATTTGACCGGCGGAAAGGCGCTCGTCCGGAGGTGCAATACAGCGCCTTTCTCAAACAGGCCGCAATTGCAGGCGAGATGGTTAAGCCAATGGTAATCCATTGTGTCAGGGGCTGGGAGGAGCTCCGGAGGGCATATAAAGAGGTGAAGCCGGGCAGACCCTGGATCATACACGGATTCAGAGGTAACGTTAAGCTGGCAGCGTCACTGGCCGATGAGGGTTTCTGGTTCTCACTGGGTAAAAAGGGGATCACTGCGGAGATACTAAACGTGGTCAGCAGGGAACGCATCCTGCTGGAGACGGATGACACCGGGGAGCCTATAGCAGAGGTTTACAGGCACTTTGCAGGTATAACCGGTTACGATGAGGCGGCTGTTTCAGGCCTTATAAGGAATAATTTCAACACGCTTTTCAATTTCAGAATCTGATGGAACAGTGGCTGGCACGTACGGAGATGCTTCTTGGGAAAGAGGCCCTGCAGAAACTGAACGACTCGCATGTTGTTGTAGCCGGATTGGGGGGAGTAGGGTCATGGGCTGCCGAGATGATATGCAGGGCAGGCATAGGAGCCATGACAATCATTGACGGCGACACTGTCTCTCCTGCAAATAAAAACAGGCAGTTGCCTGCTCTGACATCCACCACGGGAAGGAAGAAGGCCGAGGTGATGGGAGAGAGGCTCCTGGATATCAACCCGGCCCTGAAGCTGCACATCATCCCGGAGTTCATCCGTGACCAGAGGATGATTGACATACTGGAGGCGGACAGGTATGATTACATCGTTGATGCAATTGACACACTGTCGCCCAAGGTGTTCCTGATATATCACTCCCTGAGGCTTAACCTGAAGATCGTCAGCTCAATGGGTGCCGGTGGTAAGTTTGATCCTACCGGAATAAGGGTGGCCGATATCTCTGAGACCAACTTCTGCAACCTTGCCCGGATGCTTCGCAAGAAACTCCATAAGCTTGGTGTACATGAGGGCTTCACAGCAGTGTACAGTCCTGAGGTGGTAGACAAGGATCTGATTGTGCGGGGCTCCGATGAAAGCAACAAGGCCTCCAGCGTTGGCACAATGTCATACATGCCAGCGGCATTCGGCATAGTCTGCGCATCGGTGGTGATCAGGAACCTGACCGGAACTTTGACAGAGAAGTAAGTATTTCCTATCTGGCCATTTTGCCCTTCAATACGGGAAGGTCATAGCCGGGAGGTGTACTCTGCCTGATTCTCACCTCGGCAATCTCACCTTCAAACCTGCAGGTCATTTTTATGTGGTGCGGACTCTCAATATACCTGAGTGTAAGTACGATGGTAGTATCATTCTCCCAGGTGTAGGCTCCCGCCACCAGGTTTGAGGATACTGCTCCGGGTCTGCGCAGGATACCAGGCCCCATCATCCCCGTCCTGGAAGTGATCCATTCGCCTCTGCCAAAAGGTATTGTACGGACCGTCTCACCGTTTCCGAGTGACAGGTTACAGGAATCTCCGTCAAAGTCAAGAGTGAGATATTTAAGCTTAAGGTTGTTCTCTTCAAGTAAGAATCTTTTATTTTGGATTCCTGCAGTGACGGGGGAGTCCTCTGTTTTTACCGGGACCGGCAATGCCAGTGAGGCAAGTCTCGTGCTGAGCCTTTCGGCGGCTTCCTTGTTCTCAGGCATCACTTCTTCTTTCATGGCCGGAAGTATGTATTTCCAGACCATATTCATCACATCCTGCATGTCAGGTGATTCAGAGGTTATGGCAACCACGGCATCCATCTCAGGCATCACGAAGATATACTGTCCGAAAGCGCCGTCGGCCCTGTAGGTGTTGTTGCGGCTGCGCCAGAACTGGTAGCAGTAACCCTGCATCCAGTCATTGTCAGCCTTTATCTCCGACGGGATGTCAGGTGCCTGGTCAATCTTGAAGGTGGTTGCCTCTTCTATCCATTTTGCCGGAATTATCTGTTTGCCGTTCCATGAACCTTTCTGAAGGTAAAGCTGGCCGAATTTAGCCATATCCTCTGTTTTTACCCTGAGTCCCCATCCTCCGGCGTTAATGCCTTCGGGACTCGACTCCCAGTCCATCCCCTCAATCCCCAGAGGGCCGAAGAGACGAGGCTGCAGGTAATTGATAAGCTTCTCCCCGGTTACCTTCTCCAATATTGCTGACAGCATGAAGGTGGCCATGGAGTTGTAGAGGAACACGCTTCCCGGCTCGTTCACTACGGGCAGGTTAAGAAATGCCGGCACCCAGTCGCTGCCTGACGAGGTGATGTCATTGGAGGGCTCGGGCGACTGGCCCACGGTCATCGTGAGGAGATCCCTGACCGTCATGTCTGCAAGGAACGGTGATACCGTATCCGGAAGCTGATCAGGGAAGAATGAAACCACCTTGTCATCAACGCTGAGCAGTTTTTCTGTCACGGCAAAACCAACAGCGGTGGAGGTGAAGCTCTTGCTGACTGAGTAGAGGGTGTGCCTCAGTTCAGGAATGTATGGATCCCACCACCCCTCAGCTATCACCTTCCCGTGACGCAGTATCATGATGCTGTGAAACTCATGACTGCTTACAGCAGCCGAATCAAGAAACGTCAGGAGTCCCTGAGATGAGACACCCTCGGCCTCAGGAGTACTGCGAGGCATTGAGACAGTTGCGGGGATGTCATTTTTACAGTTGCAGGTAAGGAAAAGCAAGGCAGCCATGCACATAAAGGGGCGGTAAGTTTTCATATGATCAAATTTGTGCTTAACAGTTTTTGTCACAGGATCAAACTTAATAAAAAAAGCCACGGAAACCGGTAGCTCCGGTGAATGAAAACGAATAACAAAAGATAATCCGGCTTGTTGTGTTAACAAAACATGAAGGGTGCCCAAGTCGGGCACCCTTCGTGTTTTGTCTTCAATATCGCAACCGTCTTACTGAAGCGGCGGTATAACCAGCACCTGGCCAGGATAGATGAGATCGGGATCCTTGAGCATCGGCTTGTTGGCTTCAAAGATTACCGGGTATTTCTTGGCATCACCGTATACTTCCTTGGCGATCTTTGAAAGGTAATCGCCCTTTTTCACAGTGTAAAACTGCTTCTCCGGTGCAGGAGGCGCAACTGTTGGCGGTGCGATAACCAGGAGATGATCCTCAACGGCTGATATTCCATCAACGTTGCCTGCAGTAACAATTATCTTGTTCTTGTTGGCCAGGGTATCAACCTTGCCATGAAGTATGACTTTCTCATCGTCGACAGATACCTGAACGGCGCTGACATCGAATCCGAACTTCTTAATATGTTCCATGATAACATTTGCCTTGTCTTCCTCACGCTTCTCCTCTGACTTGAAGATCTTGGCTCCTGCGTTCTTAATGAAAGAAATTAGTCCCATAATTTGTCTGTTTTTACTTATACTACTTCAAAACTGATCTTTAAATTTACACGGTATTCAGTGATCTTGTTCTTGACCACCACTGCACTCTGTTCCTTTACATAAACAGAACGAATTTCCTTCACAGTTTTAGATGCCGTCTTCACTGCAACAGCCGTTGCATCTTCCCAGCTTACGGGTGATGATGCCAGGATTTCAATTACTTTTAGTATTGCCATAATCTTGAAAATAATAGGTTAATAACCAATATGTTTGAATATATATTTATTCAAAACGGATGTCTAAGATAATAAAAAAAAGCGAGACTAACTATTAAACAATCGTCATAGCTAATTGTTAAGGCCACAAAATTTACATGTCATACTTTTTATATATTTGAGAGAAGTTAACCTGATCATATTTTCTAACCAAAAAATTTCTGAATATGGGAATGATTAAAGAATTCAAGGAATTTGCCGTTAAGGGCAACATGCTGGACATGGCCGTAGGTATCATAATTGGCGTCGCCTTTGGTAAGATCATCACATCACTTGTGAATGACGTGCTTATGCCGCCGCTGGGCATGCTGCTCGGAAAGGTCGATTTCACGAACCTTAAGGCTGTCCTGCAGAAAGGCACGGACGCCGTGATGGATGGAACCACCGAAATTCAGCCTGCTATCAGCGAAGTATCAATCAATTACGGGATGTTCATCCAGAACATCATCGACTTTCTGATTGTCGCCTTCTGTATTTTCCTGGTTATAAAAGCCATGAACAGCCTGAAGAAGAAAGAGGAAGCTGCTCCGGCTCCTCCTCCTCCGAGTGATGAGGTTGTCCTCCTGAAGGAAATACGTGACCTGCTTAAAAAATAACAGGGCAATTTTTTCGTTGTAATTGAAATTGTATGCAATTTTGCATTCAATCAGATTATGGCAAGAATCAAGAAATACTACTGGTGGCGGAGGCTCTTCCCTGACAGGGGATAATCGCCGCTCCAAAAAAATACAAAGCAAAAGAGGCTGCAGTCTGAGACTGCGGCCTTTTGACTTTAGGTCAAAGCAAGAGTCCCGCCGGGTAGGCGGGACTTTAATTACTCCGGAAAATCTTAAACAGAACCTGTACCTGAAAGATTATTGGATGTAAAAGTTGTACTCGTAGGACAAACCATTTTCACGCAACCACCTGCGAAGTGCTTTTGCAATCTTTCTTTTCCGGAGCAGGACAATTCCTATTCCTTCCGCTGTTATCTGATAATAAGGTTTCATTTCTGCGTCTTCCCCGGAAGGCTTTTAGTCTCCCCGGGCTTGTTTTCAGGATTAAAAATAAGCCCGGGGAGACCGTTTGCCAAGCCTGTTTTGATGTACGGGAGCCAGGTGTTGACCAACAAAGGCAATACATAGATATGGCTCCCGGGGTCAGCACCTGTTTTTCGCAGGGCGATCTTCACCTGTCGGCAGAGGGGGGCGGATAAGTGTATATCCCGCGGTCAGTAGAGACCGGATAAGTGGAAATCCCGCGGTCAGTGGATGCCGGTCAGTAGAGACCGGATAAGTGTAAATCCCGCGGTCAGTGGAGGCCGGTCAGTTATCCGGTAATGCGCTATGATCAGTTAAAATCTGTCAGGTACTTGTAAAGCTCGCTGTCAGTTGACAGGATGATTGTGGTGGTTGAGTCGAAGGTCAGGCGAAAGGTTTCCATCGATTTCATGAATCCGTACAGGCTGCGGGCAGAGGCTGACTGGTCATAGGCGCCGGCGTAGATGGATGCC
>JBGSLG010000101.1:0-4293 GCA_041740815.1 Bacteroidales bacterium | reverse complement strand
CTGTTCAGGGGGGCTGATATCAGACCATGACTTATGAACGATAAACGAAAGCCTTACCGGTTTCTCAAACGGCATGACCGGAACCTGTATTTTATCCTGTGTAGAGGCTGTGGTTGATTTAGCGGCCGGAGTATAATTGTTGTCAATGCCGTATGCCGTAAGGTCATCATCACAGCAATGCGATTCAATCCGCTCGTCGTTGTGATCATACGGGCAGCTTCCTTCAGTACCTTCCATGCCGCAGGTGGCCAGGGCTCCCGAAAGGGAAACCTTTGTGGCAGCCAATGTACCTCCGCAGTAATGCCTTGCAACAGAAAAATGCAGCATTCCTGTAAGTACAAGGAAAACAGTCAGTATGGAAAGTAACTTTTTCACATAATAAGAAACAAATCTTCAGTAAAATGGTTTACCTTATCGGCAAAACAATTGTTTTGGTCTTCAGATAACAGTAAGTTTAACCACCTTGTCAGGCAGTTATTTCAGATTCAAGCAGTTTACGGTTCACCAGGAACATTCAGCCTTTAAGGTCACCACGGACAGCGTGCTCCTGGGGGCGTGGGCTGCGGTTGAAGATGCCGCAAATATCCTTGATATAGGCACCGGGACGGGCCTGCTGGCACTGATGGCAGCCCAGAGGTCTGAAGCCCGCATCGTGGCCATTGAGCCAGACCGCAACTCATTCATGCAGGCCGGGATTAATATCACCGCCAGTCCCTGGCATCATAGGATCACGCTGTTAAATTCGTCAATTCAGGATTACAGGCCAGCCGGCAATCTACTCTTCGATGCTATAATCACCAACCCGCCTTATTTCGTTGATTCACTTCTGAACCCCGATGAGGGGAGAGCACGGACAAGGCACACCGTCACTATGACCTATGCAGACCTTCTTGAGGCGGCAGTGCGGCTGCTTGCACCTGCCGGGGTTCTGCACCTGGTACTTCCGGTTATTGAGGCAGGGAAGTTCGTGGAGCTGGCCCGGGATTATAACCTGCACCTCATGAAAAGGACGTTTGTCAGGCCAACTCCAGGCGTACCGCCGTCACGGGCGCTGATGTCGCTGCAGCGAGGAAGCCCTGAAAGCTATGAGGAGTCAGAGATGGTGACAGAAAAAGGAGGGAGACACCTCTACTCTGATGAGTATGTCTCCCTCACGAAGGAATTTTATTTAAAGTTCTGACGGCCGGGTCGGATTTTCCTGTTGTTTCTGTTATATCTGACGACCGGGTCCGGTCTTGTATTCCTGAAATATCCTGCGGTCCCCGCTATTGCCAGTATATCTCCCTGATTCCGGTTCGCTATGATCTGCCCGTCATCACTGCGGGCTACTTTATCATCATCTCTACAGGCAGTCCGTATTCCTCAACCATCTTGATGCCGTTGGCTTCAAGCTCGTCAAGGATGGGATTGTACAGTTCAGGCAGAATAGGCCGGTAAACACCGTGAAGGTTGATCTTCCCGGTGAGTATCATCTTCACTGCCATGGCAGCCGGAAGAGCAACAGTACGTGCAATTGAGGTGTTCGTTGCCGGTGTGCCGAAATCGAGCATTCTTGAACTTATAACCTCTCTCTTTCCGTCGTGGTAGGTGGCAAGGAAAAGATGCTGCATCACAATCATGTCACGCTCATTATCTCCAAGCCACATCAGTTTGATCATCAGGTCAGAGGTGATCTCGTAGGGTGATGTCACCGCATATCCCATCTCCTTGTCGCTGAACAGTCCCAGCCACTCGAATGAATCCAATGCCCCGTCCGATGGATTGAGTCCCGGTTTCGCCTTCAGTTCATTCCTGAGATCCTTTCCGGGCAGTCCGGCCTTTTCGGCAACAAACTGCCTGTAGGTCTTGCCCGTATAATCCTGATCTCCGTCATCAATCAGGCCAATCGCCTTCATCAGGTCGAGAGTCTCGCACCATCCCTTGAACCTGAATGTGCCGCGGTACATGGTTCTGATCCCCTTGAGTCCGTATATGTCGACATAGCTCACTGAATCGCGGTTCGGGTAAACTTCAAGCTCGCCCACACCCGGGAAGAAATGTTTGAATCTTACCTTGAACAGGTTGACAGGTTCAACATTGACAATCTCACCGTGTTTCAGGTAGGTAGCCCCGTTGCGGCTGGCCAGTACAACCCCTTTCGGGCTCCACGAGAACTTGTACCCAAGCGGGTTGGTAGCAAATTCGGGGGCTGGAAGAGCGCCGCAGAGCGAATAGAACTCATCGATCTTGCCGCCCTTTTCCCTGACATTGTCAATGATACGCATTGCCGACATGTGGTCTATGCCGGGATCAAGTCCCGCCTCGTTAAGGAAGATCACGCCGGCTTTCACGGCATCGTCATGCAGAGCCTGCATGGCAGGGGATACATATGATGTTGTCACCAAAGGCTTCCTGTACTTCAGGCAGAGCTTTGCCACGTCAACATGATACTTGTATGGCAGGAGGCTGACGGCCAGATCACTATCCTTAATCATAACTGAGAGGGTATCCATGTCCTCAGTCATCCAGGCAACCGACTTCCCGTTCTTATGTCCGCCCAGCAGCTTGTCAGCCTTCTCCTTTGTCCGGGTGGCAATTATTACCTCGAAACCTTCTTCAAGCAGGTACTCGACCATTGGCTTTGACACCAGGCCGGCACCGAGAATAAGTACTTTTTTCATTTTTCTATTGTTTACTGAATTTAACTTCCGGATTCCTGCAGGCACTCTGCTGCTGATAGCCGCCTTACAAAGGTAGAAAAACTCTTCCGGAGTATTTATGATAAAAGTTATACTTAAGTTGAAGGAGATTTTTAATTTTGTTTCGCGGAGCAGATCAAGGCTCCTTACGCAGATGTCTCAGATGCACAAATATGTAGAAACACCGCTGATGAAGCAGTATTACGATGTCAAGGGCAAGCACCCTGACGCAATACTCCTTTTCAGGGTAGGGGATTTCTATGAGACTTTCGGCGAGGATGCCATCCGTGCTTCTGAGATACTGGGCATCACGCTTACACGCAGGGCGAACGGTTCCGCCAGCTCCGTCGAGCTTGCCGGCTTTCCATATCATGCACTTGACACATACCTTCCGAGGCTGGTCAGGGCAGGGCAGCGGGTAGCCATCTGCGAGCAGCTGGAAGATCCGAAGCTGACGAAGAAGATAGTAAAGCGGGGGATCACCGAGCTCATCACTCCGGGGGTCTCTTTCAGCGACAATGTGCTTAACCACAAGGAGAATAACTTCCTGGCGGCAATCCATTTAGAAAAGCAGGCCGTGGGAGTAGCGCTGCTCGATGTATCCACCGGTGAGTTCTTCGTCACCGAGGGTGACACACCGCATGTTGAGCAGGTGCTGAATAATTTCCAGCCGCGTGAGGTTCTCTTTGAGAAGCGAAAGTCAGAGCTGTTCCGGGAGAGGTTTGGAAGCCGGTTCTACACATACAAGCTTGACGACTGGATCTTTACTCCCGAGACGGCCAGTGACAGGCTCCTGAAGCAGTTCGGGACTGCTTCGCTGAAAGGATTTGGAGTTCAGGGCCTTCCCAACGGCATCATTGCCGCCGGGGCCATCCTCTATTACCTTGACATGACCCGGCACGAGAACCTCGGTCATATAAACCGGATCACACGCATCGAGGAGGAGAAGTATGTATGGCTCGACCGGTTTACAGTGCGTAACCTCGAGCTCTTCCATTCGCCCTATGAGGGCGCTAAGACGCTTATAGACATCGTTGACCGCACCCTGTCACCCATGGGAGGGCGCATGATGAAACGCTGGGTCTCACTCCCGCTTAAGGATTTAAGTGTACTGAACGCCAGGCTCGACATAGTGGAGTACCTGTTGGGCGAAGGAGGTGTCAGCGAGGCCATGGGAGAGCTCATCAGGGAGGTGGGTGACCTTGAGCGGCTGTTGAGCAAAGCTGCAGTGGGGCGCGTCACTCCGCGCGAGGTGGCCCAGATACGCAGGGCGCTGGAGGCTATCGGGGACCTGAAGAGGCTGTGCGCCGGCACAGGATGTCCGCCGCTGGTATCGCTAGCGTCAGGCTTCGACCCCTGTCCGGAGCTGGGAGAGATCATCGGCCGGACGCTGACACCTGATCCGCCGACAGCCGTAAACAAAGGAAACGTCATCGCAGAAGGAATCTCCGGGGAGCTTGATGAGCTGAGGAACATCTATTACGGAGGGAAGAATTACCTGAACGACCTGCAGCAGAGGGAGAGCATCAGGACGGGCATCAGCTCGCTGAAGATCAGCTATAACAATGTCTTCGGGTATTACATTGAGGTTCGCAATACGCATAAAGACAAGGTG
>JBGSLG010000100.1:0-20697 GCA_041740815.1 Bacteroidales bacterium | reverse complement strand
ATACCGGTTCTGACACTCATTTCTACCGTGGGTTTCTGGTTCGACTTACCCCTCTTGGTTGTGATGATGACAACACCGTTGGCACCACGGGTACCGTAGATAGCGGATGATGAGGCATCCTTGAGGATTGTCATCGACTCGATATCATTCGGATTCAGGTTGTTGCCTGGAGAGGCTGGTATCCCGTCAATGATGTACAAAGGTTCCGAGTCGTTGATGGTACCGATACCGCGCACACGGATAGTGGCATCACCACCGGGCCTGTTGGCAACAGTCACCGTAACACCGGAAGCCTGTCCCTGGATACGGCTGATGGCGGTGGGAGCTGTGGAGACGGTCAGCTGGTTTGATGTGACTGACGATACCGAGCCCGACACATTCCTTCTTACCTGGGTTGAGTAACCCACGACAACTACCTCATCCAGTTCGGACATGATAGGAAGGAGCGTCACATTGATGACTGTCTGTGCACCTACTGTTATCTCCTGGCTGGTGTAGCCGATAAATGAGAAGACCAGTACAGTGTTGTCTGATGCCACCCTTATTGAATAGGAACCATCGGCGCCGGCAAGCTGACCGTTGGTAGTACCCTTTTCAATAACACTTGCAGCAGCCAAAGGCTGACCTACGTTATCGAGGATCACCCCGGTAACTGTCTTTTGTTGCAGATCTGCTGGTGGTACGGCCGATACACCTGCAAAGGTGAAGGCTGCCAGCATGAGAAGGACAATCGTTAGTTTTATTGGAGGAAAATAACCTCTTTTTGATCCTAACAATAAGAACCACTCTTTGGTTTTAATTGTCATACTTTTAAGTTTTAGGGTTAACTTAATGAAAATTTAAAATTTGCTTCGCTTAATGCGCTTAGTTTAATTAAGCAGCTAAATGGCATACATCTCACTGCTTTCAAATGGAGATCAGGTTGGGTGAAGTTGTTCATAGGCACGGTGAATTTGGTAAGTTTTTGGGTTACCTCTAATTTTTGGAGGTGTTGCGTGAGACAAATATAATGAATGCATTTCTAAAAACCTAGTTTTAATTCTCATAAACAAATTATTACTTTACTAGTTATCAAATACTTGCGAAATTTCCTCTTTCACGACCGGAGAAATCTGGCCAATTAGAAAACATAGTCAATAAAACCGTCAGTTACAAGCCCTATTTTTTCCCGGGCAACGGAGCAACCCCCGCCATCTCACCGATGACATTCACCAGATCACTGCCACCAGGCACCACAACCTTGGTGTTATGCTGCAGCGAGGTCTCCAAGGCCTGCAGTTTTCTTAATATCTGAGCATTGCCGATAAAATACTTCTCTGCAGACTCATTCACCAGCTTGATGAACTCAGCCTCACCCTCAGCCTGAAGGATCTTCGCCTGCTTGGCTCCCTCAGCCTCCTTGATCTTGGCCCTCTTCACACCGTCGGCCACGGTTTCAGCGGCGGAAGCCATATCTATAGCTGCAATCTTCTCATTCTCTGCCTTCACAACCTTGTTCATCGTCTCCTGTACATCCTTCGGCGGATCTATCTGCTTTAACTCGGTACGGACGATCTCAATACCCCAACCCTGTGTCTCGTTATGCAGTGTATTGTAAAGTTCGGCGTTGATCTTGCCGCGCTCACTGTTGGCCGACTTCAGAGTCATGGTACCGATGATGTTACGGAGCGTTGTGCGGGCAAGGTTGACAATCTGATACCTGAAGTTGGCAACGTTGTAAATCGATCCCTTAACGCTCTCCTCATCAGACTTGACCCTGAAATAAACCTGCGCATCCACGCTGGCATTCAGGTTATCGTTTGTGATGATCTCCTGCGGCTCAGCATCAACCATCTGCTCAGTCACATTGACCTGGTACATCTTGTCAATTATTGGAATGATCCAGTGAAACCCCGGCTGGCCAAAATGAACGTATTTACCCAGGCGCTCAATAAGCGCCCTGTGCGTAGGTCTGACAATCCTGATCCCCATGAAGAAGATCAGAAGAACAAATAAACCGATAATTACATAAATCATAATACAAACCCTTTCTTTCTTTAGTGCATTTAACTTCGAAGTTAAACAATTCTGGAAATAATCTCGAGGCACATCCGGGTATTATGATAGGGACATTTCCAGAACCCTGCCTTGTCGTCGTCACGGTTGACCGTTCCGTCATCACGGATGCTCCAGAACCACTCGCCGTTGACACTGTCTGTGAGCCGGTCCCTGATATAGTCAAATGCTCCCGATGCCAGCCCCAGCCAGGTGGCGTCGCCGCTGAGCTCCCAGGCATTAAGGAACCCCACCACCGCCTCCGACTGCACCCACCAGTGCCTGTCGCGGTCTAAGTGTCCCTTTGCATCATCACGCTCATAAATGAGGCTGCCGTCTTCAGCCAGCCCTTCATGTGCCGCCGAGGCTATCCTGAGAACCGTTCCCTTTACGCTCTCCTCCTCACCAAGCGCCAATGCAGCTTCATGCAGGAGCCACGATGCCTCGATGTCATGACCGTATGACACAATCGTTGAGCGGCAGTTCCACCGCTCGTCATAGAAGAGCCTCAGATGACCTGTGTCAGTGTCAACAATCGTTTCATCAAATATGCGCACCATGTTGCTGAGCTGCTTCTTCAGCCTGGCATCGGGCCAGATGCGGTACAGGCTGGTATACGCCTCAAGGATGTGAAGATGCGTGTTCATCGTCTTCTTCTCATTCTCGTCCTTCTCGCTCAGCCGCAGGTCGGCCAGCTCGCCCCATTCGCGGTCAAAAGCCTCCATGTAACCGTTCAGTTCAACGTCGAAGCTGTGCTCTTCAATCAGGTTGAAAAGCGCCACGGCCTGCTCAAGAGGCTTCTTATCTTCTGTGGCCATGTGATACCAGCTGAGAGCATAGATGAAGAACGCAAGGGAATAGATCTGCTTCTTTGTCTCCAGAGGTTCGCCGCCGGCTGTCAGGCACCAGTAAGTGCCGCCGTAGACCTCATCAAAAAAATGGCGACAGATATAATCATATGAACGGTGGGCCATCTCCAGGTACGCCGGATCCCTGACCGTGATGTAAGCCGCCGAGAAGCTCCACAGTATCCGTGCGTTGAGTATGGCCCCCTTTGGCGCGTCCTCAACAACGTTATCGTTCCCGTCAATACGGCCGTAGAAGCCGCCCTGTCTTTCGTCAGGCATCCTGGTCATCCAGTAGGGCATGATGTTGCGGGTAAGCTCATCCATGGCCCCCGTCCTCATAGCATCCAGCAGTTGTTCCGGGCTCCGGGTCATCTCTTAAGGAACTCCTTGTTTCTCGTAATTATGCTTTTCAATGACTCCACTGATGACGCAGAGCGAAATCCGTCAGCAGGGGTGTTTACGCAGTAGTCGGTCAGCTTGTCTACAGTCGATACCGCCACGTGCATCCGGGTGTCGGACGATGCATAGTATATATACACTGTACCGTCATCATCAGCGATCCACCCGTTGGAGAACAGCACATTGGACACATCACCGGTGCGTTCCTCACCCTCCGGAGCCATGAAGTAGCCTCCCGGCTCCGCAATGACCCTGGCCGGATCATCGAGTGCGGTCATGTACAGATAAAGGACGTAACGCAGTCCGGCAGCACACCCTCTCACGCCGTGGGCCATGTGCAGCCAGCCGGCGGGTGTCTTTATGGGGTGGGGCCCCTCGCCATTCTTGACCTCCTTGATTGTATGATAGTGACGGAAGTTGATGATCTTCTCATCTCCCTTCATGATCTCAGCGCGGGTGATATCCTTCACCATGGCCCAGCCTATCCCTCCCCCGCTGCCGGCATCAATGAAGCCGTCCTGGGGTCTGGTATAGAGAGCATACATGCCGTCGACAAACTCATTATGAAGCACCACGTTACGCTGCTGACTAGGCGAGATGAGGTCCGGGAGCCGTTCCCAGGTCATGAGGTCATGCGTACGCGCAATGCCAGCCGAAGCTACAGCCGAGGACAGGTCGCCGGGAGAAGCCTTCGGGTCTTTCCTCTCTGTGCAGAAAACACCGTAGATCCAGCCGTCCTCATGGCTCGTCAGCCTCATGTCATAGACATTGATGTCAGGGTCAGCCGTCTCAGGCATTGTGACCGGGTATTCCCAGAAACGGAAGTTGTCAATGCCGTTGGGACTCTCAGCTATGGCGAAGAACGACTTGCGGTCATTACCCTCTACACGCGCAACCAGCAGATAAGTGCCGTTGTGCTTGATGGCGCCTGCGTTGAAGGCGGCATTGATGCCGAAACGCTCCATCAGGTGCGGATTGGTTGCATGGTTCAGATCATACCGCCAGGCAAGCGGTGCATGCCTGCCGGTGAGCACCGGGAACTCGTAACGGTCAAAAATACCGTTCCCCGGTTCTATCTTATTGTTCTTTCTCGTGATAAGAGCCTCGTGATCCCCGATAAGCTTCTCAAGGCGTAGTGTAAAATCATTCATATATCCTTCGTCCAAATAAATCCCTACTTATACAGTCCCATCTCCGTCACATCCTTCTGAAAGAGCGTTCCGGGCAAATTATAGAAATCGATGAAATCCTTCTCGCTGAGATGCCCCGGGAAGGGGGCGTAGAAATGCCCCGGCTTGTTATGGGCATTGCGCCATACAAGCACATAGGATATTTTATGGTCCTTAACTGCAGGCCACAATGTGCCGGTCCACCATGTTGAATCCGGAATCCCTTCATAACCTGCCTCAGTCAGTGCAGCAATCTTTCCGTGTTCCTCCGCAGCGGCGGTCACAATCCCCATAACCCTGTCAACCTCCTTTACAAACGACTCGTTCCCGGCCTCCGGCATCTGGTAGTAATCGAATCCTACCATATCAACATATCCGTCTCCGGGATAACGCTCCAGGTACTGTTCCTGGTTCGTGATATCACCCGAGCTTGAGTATGAGAAGAGCAGGTTGTGGATATTTTTTTCCTTGCACAGGTAGTCAAAGGTGAACCGCCAAAGTGTGATGAACTCCTCATCGGAACAGAGCTTCTGTCCCCACCAGAACCAGCTTCCTGTATGCTCGTGCCAGGGACGGAAGATGACCGGGATTGCTATCCCGTTCTCATCTGTTAGTGAGCCCAGAAACCCGGCCAGGTTATCAAGCCACAGCTTGAATGTCTCATGACTCTCTCCTCCCGGCAGAACGGATGCAACCACCCTGTCAGAGGTGACATCCCATGCATCGCCACCGGTGAGAGGGTTATCAACATGCCAGCTGAAGGTTACCACCCCTCCCCGTGACCAGACCTCCTGTACGAAGGTCTTCATATGATCAAACGGCACCGAGTCGAGGTTCACCGCGGCCAAATGTTCGATATCGCCAAGATCCATTCCGTAGACGGCCGGATAATCCCGGGTGATCCGCTTAACGTCTGATTCGCCGTCGGGATAGATCCATCCTATCCCATAGGAGAGGTCATCCTGGTGTCCGAACATTATTCCTTTCTCCGTCGCGGCTTGCAGTCCTGCCAGCATCTTTACGGTCTCCGCTGTGGCATCAGGGTCTGCAGTTCCGGATCTCTTCTCCTGTTCTGCCGGACAGGCTGTCAGAAGCAAAACGGCTGCGGTCAGCATAATAATTTTTTTCATTGTACGATTATTTTTTCAGGATTCTAGCCAGGTTGCCGTTAGTGGTGGCGATGAGTTCAATAGTAGTATCGGTGTCAAATACTGAGTTCAGTCCCTGCTCCTCCTGCGGCGGATCGCCCAGGTATTCGTCGCCCGGCAGCCAGTGCATGCGACTCTCGGCGGCTCTTCCCTCGCCCGAGTAAGCCCATATATTCGATCCAACCAGGGGTCCGCGCTTCGAGGCATGGTCAAGAACCTGTTCAAAGGCGTTTTTGTAGTAAGCATCGCGAGTGGTTGTCGGTTCCCCCGGAGAGAAGCCGTGGCTGTCACGTGGCAGCCCGAACTCCTCAAGTACTATCGGCTTCCCGAGCTTCTTTGCCACGGAGATGTGTTCATCCATGTACAGGTTCGTCTTCGCAATGGCAGAATCGATGCTCCCGGCAATGTCGGTGATATCGAGCCATCCCCAGTTCTTGGGCCATATATGCATTGTAAGGTAATCGATGTTCGGATCGGCATGGATGCGTTCGAACAACTCCATCGAACCTTCGCAGCCGTGACGGCCTTCAGTGCCGGTGGTAACAAGGTGGTTCTCATCAAGCTTGTGAAGGAGGGCGGCGATGCGTTTGTTCATTGCCTCAAAGGCCGGGATATTAGCCTCGGAGAAGGCTCTCGGCTCGTTGGCTATCTCCCAGGTCATGATTGCAGGATCCTCTGTATACTTCATGCCAGTGTAAGCATTGGTGCGGCTGACAATGAACCTTACGTGGTCCTCAAACATGGCAATGCACGGTTCACAGGAGTTAAACTGACCGGAGAAGCTCATGAACTGGGGCCATGTGTTTGGCGGCACATTGGGATAGGGAATGGGCCCGCCGCCGTTCCAGCTGACATACTGGGAGAAGCCTCCGCTCCAGTCCCACGCATTGTTCAGATAGAGTATGGCTCGCTGACCTCTCTTGTTCATCTCAGACAATAAGAAATCAAGCCCGTCAAGCAGATCTTCATTATACTCGCCCGGGGAGAGCAGAAGCGCAGGCGTTACCCGGAAAGGCTCATTGTCAGGGCCCTCAGCACCCACAAGCACCCGGAGGTTGTCAATGCCGATGCTTTCCATGTGATCAAGCTCCCTGATGAGACGCTCCCTGTCGCCATATTCCCCCTGGCTGCCGAGAATAGCACCATACCAGTAGTTGGCGCCATTGTAATAGTAAGGCTCACCGCCGACCAGAAATATGCCGTCTGTGACAGTTACAAAGTCATTCATCTGACTGCCTCCGCAGCCGTTGAGGGCGATTACAAGAATCAGCCCGGCTAATACACGATTCATAATTCGGCTAAATACGATCTAATCAAAATTAGTCATTCAGTGAAGGTGTGATATAATATCATTCTTTTAAAAGATGATACTTTAATACCATTATGAGTATTACGATGACAAATTAAAATCCCCGCCCTGATACTATTTTGACGAAATTTCAGCCCACTTCTGGTCGTCGTGAACTTACACCGGATGTATCTATTTAATTTTATGCTACTTGGCTACATTCGAAAATTCAACAGACAACATATGATTTATGCAGCAAATTTGTAAATTTGGTTTGAAAAAACAGGAACAGAGGTATGCATGACACAATTCTTCGGGAGATAACGCCGCTGACTCAGTCAGACTGTTTCACATATTTTTACAGGGCTAAGTCAGATTTTGATTTCCCCCTCCATTGTCATGATGAGATCGAGCTTAACTTCATAAGGAATGCAAAAGGTGCAAAGCGAATCATAGGTGATCATGTGGATGAGATAGGTGATCAGGAGTTGGCCCTTGTAGGACCGGGACTGCCTCACGGGTGGTTCGGTACGGAATTCGGGAAGAACCAGGTTGAGGAGATCACAATACAGTTTCACAAGGACTTCTTTGACGACAAGTTTCTTCAGAAGAACCAGCTTAACTTCATTCGCGACATGCTACGGCGGTCACTGCGTGGGATTCTCTTCTCCGCCGAGACAACCTCGCGCCTGGAGCCCCGCATCATCGGACTCGGGAAAAAGCAGGGCTTCGATTCGGTGCTGGAGCTGATGAGCATACTGCATGACCTCTCCATATCAAGGGAGTACCGCCTACTCTCCGATTCGGGATTCAATGACACCGAGGTCTTCTCATATAACAGCAGGCGGATTGAGAAGGTGATGGAGTTCATCCATCAGTCCTTTGAGAAGCAGATCACCCTCGGTGAAGCTGCAAAGATCGCCAGCATGACCGAATCGGCGTTCAGCCGGTTCTTCAAGTTAAGGACCGGCATGACCTTCATTGACAGTGTCACGGAGGTGCGACTGGGTCATGCTTCGAGGATGCTTATCTCCTCCACCAGGACTATTGCCGAGATAGCCTACTCATGCGGTTTTAATAACATATCAAACTTCAACCGCATCTTCCGCAAGAAGAAGGGGTGCACGCCGCGTGAGCTCCGCGAGAGTTATGACCAGGGCACCAGGGTCTTCATCTGATAAATCCAGACCTCACATTTTCGATAGGCACCGTCAAAAATGGTATTTTATTACTTCATTCCAAATTTCGACCTTATCCAGTCCATCTTTGCGCGGTAGAAATCCTCCGGCAGCCCGTGGCCTGCCTGCGGATAGACGATATACTTCTTCTCGGCGGTGACAAGGTTGTACGCGGCAAAATTGATGTGTGGCGGACATACCTCATCCATCAGCCCCACTCCCATGATCATGGGGGCTTTGATCAGATGGGCAAGGTTCTTTATGTCGAAATAGCTGAGGGTGTACCATGCCTGGTCCCACGTAAGCTTCTTCTCATGGTCAATCAGGGCCACGAATTCATTCCCGGGCCATGATGCCACCCTGAAATAATCCTGGAAGTCCGACAGGAAAGGTACCTGCGGGGCACATACTGCGATCCTGTCATTATTCAGAGCCGCAGTGGCGAAGGTAAGGGCTCCGCCCTGGCTGGCTCCTTCAACGGCTATGCGCGAAACGTCAACCTCAGGCCGCGAGCAGAGGAAGTCGACGGCCCTGACGCAGTCCATATAGGCACCCCGGTAGATATACTTCTCTTTGTCGCCGAGGTTGGTGAGGATGTATCCGGGAAAACCGGGATTAACGTCATCGGTACTGTTGCCGTGGCCCCTGATGTTAAGTCCGAAGCCAATTATGTCATCACCGTAATTGACATATGACGGGACGATGGTTGAGCTGTAGCCCGGCACCTGCATGATTGCCGGATATCGGCCGGGTTTAACCGGCACCCGGTACCATCCCCTTATGAGCGCGTTGCCCAGTGACCTCATCTCAACAAGAAAGATATTGTGCTTCTCTGTGCAGAGACTGTCAACGCGTATCATTTTGTACTGCGGATCAACTGTCGCCAGCTCTGCTTTGGCCCTCTGCCAGAATTCGGTAAAATCAAGTTGCGGATCAGCCGGGGAGATGATCTTCTCTGGTTCATATCCAAAATTGAAAGCATGCTTCTTGTTACCCATCTTGCTCTCAAGGGAAAGAGTGGCTTTGTAGAAGCCCGGCTTAAGATCTTTTACCTTGAAAACAAATTGCCCGGTGCTGTTTTTCTTAACCGCCACCTCCTGGTATTTGGATGCAAATTCCTCCCCGAAGTCAGTGAAGAGGGTCAGGGTAAGAGCCCCGCGGTATTTCCTGCGAAACTCACTCTTAACGGTTACCGGTATCTCAACATCAGGTGATCCGAGGAGGATCATATCCTGCTCAGCAAAGGCCGTTGACAGTACAAGAAGATCAGGGTTCCCCCTGTTTGTAAGCTCTGCCGGGCCTCCGTAGAGACCGCCTCCGCCACCCGCATCATATACCCTTACGGCTATTGTATTTTTCCGGCCCCACTGAATTATCTCCGGTGGTATCCGGTATGACCGGGGAACATCATAAGCGCCGGAGTAGTCGGGGGGCATCTGGCCGGTGCTGCCAACCTCGTGCCCGTTGAAATATGTGACATCGGAGTCATCGATTTTACCCAGATTGAGGATTAACCCATCATACTTAATGGCGTTTTTCTTCATTGAGGAGGGGACAACCACCTTCACCCTGTACCAGGCGAAGCCGTCGTAACCGGCGAACCCCTGCTCTTCCCAAAGTTTGAGAGGTGAAATGTTGTTCCACCAGTATTCATTCAGTGCCGAGTCAGCGTACTCAGGCTTGTCTCCCGTTAAGAATTTCCACTCCGCTGGAACGATGCTCTGTGACCTGCCGGAAACAATTATCAGCAGACAGAGTACGGCAGCAGAAAACAGTCGCTTTATCATGCTTTGGTCTTTTTTAAAAAACTTCTATCAGGTGCACTCCGGTTAATCCGGCAGCTTCACGGTTACCTCCTCGCCGTTGTATTGTATTGTCAGATCGGGAGCCCTGTCAAAATCGAGCTTCACTGCCTTATTCTCAGAGACTGTCACCACATTAAAGGTGCGGCTTTGCATCATCCCGCTGAATTCGCCGGTTCTGGCGCCGGCTGTCAGGGAGTGGTCACCTGCGCTGTAGGTGAAAGTAATAAGTGAATAAGCGCCGTTCTCATAGTTATAGTTATTTCCCTCGTCCTCATACAGAACAAAACTTCCGTCAGCCCCGGCATAGACATAGAGTGTGATGGGGTCTGCAGGTTTATCCGAGGTATGCTGCATCTCAGGTCCGAATGGAATAATTGAACCCTCCCTGACGAAGACAGGCATATATTCATACGGAGCATCTGCCTCTGTCACTGATCCGCCGGTGTAGTGCTTTCCGCTGCGCAGGTCATACCAGTCAGAAGCCGCAGGGAGATAAACCTTCCTCGAGCGGGCCCTGTATTCCGTGACCGGGTTCACCATCAGTGCCGGGCCGAACATGTACTGGTCTTTAATATCGAATACCTCACTATCCAGACTGAAATCCATCGTCAGCCCTCTCATGATAGTATAGTCATTAAGCCACGCATGTCCTGCAAGCGAGTATATGTACGGCATAAGCCTGTATCTCAGCTTGTTATATTCAACCATTGTCTTATATGCAGGATGCCTTTCAGGTGCAGTGTTATACATCTCCCGGTAGGGGAATTCGCCATGCGATCTGAAGAGGGGAACGAATGCTCCGTACTGGTGCCACCTGGTCATCAGTTCGCGCCACTCCTCGAGGTCGGCCGGGGTGGGATTGTAGTAGCGGCTCTCAACGGAGAATCCGCCAATGTCCATTGTCCACCAGGGTATGCCAGACATGCTGAAGTTAAGTCCGCAGGGGATCTGTGCTGCCATGTCATGCCATCTGGCAGCTATGTCGCCGCTCCAGTTGGCTGCTGAGTACCTCTGCAGTCCTGCGAAGGCTGACCGTGTCAGAATAAAAACCCTGTTGCCGGGGTCGGTGGCGTGCTGGCCCTCGAAGACACCCTGTGCCTGCACCAGCGCATAGGCATTGAAATACCTGGATGCTGATCCCAGGGCGGTAGGGTTCATGAGTGCCTTGCGCTCATCAATTGGCAGGTTGGAGCAGATATCGGGCTCGGTGGCATCAAGCCACCATGCATCAATACCCTTGCTGTAGAGCGAGGTGTTTATCTGATCCCAGAAGGCCTTGCGGGCATCAGGGTTAAAGGCGTCATAGAAGGTTGAAATATATCCTATCCAGTCCTTCTGACCTTTTTCAACGTTACGCTTGTATAGCCAGCCCTTGCTGTTCATGGCTTCATAGTTCTCAGTGCCGACATAATATTTGGGCCAGACCGAGATCATGATGTTCGCGTTCAGATCCTCATGCAGAGTTCTGATCATCGCGTCAGGATCGGGGAAGCGGATGGAGTCAAACTGGTGATCACCCCACTTGTCTATCGGCCAGTACTGCCAGTCGAGCACGATATTGTCAAACGGAATCTCTCTCTTCCTGTATTCCTTCACCACGCCCAGCACCTCATCCTGTGTTGTATAACGCTGTCGGCTCTGCCAGAATCCCATAGCCCACTTAGGCATTACCGGGGCCTTACCGGTCACGGTGCGGTATCCGCTTATAACCCCGTCCATATTATCGCCGCTGATGAAATAATAGTCGATCTGATCGGCCACCTCTGACCAGAATGATATCCGCTGCTGCTCCTCTGCATCGGGGGGAGTCAGGTACTTGAGCGTTATGAATGACTCACCGCCGTCGGGGATCCATTCTATCTTGATCGGATAGCGTCTGCCCTGCTCAAGATTCATTGTGAAGTAGTTTGTGGAGGCATTCCAGCACTGGCGCCAACGGTCGAAGATCAGCTTGCCGTCAATCCAGAGCTTCGCATAACCGGCGGAGTTGAACATGAACTTGTGTTCACCGGTAGTGTCAGACTCAAAATCACCCTCCCACGTCACCATTCCGTCGCCGAGGCTGAATCCTTCAGGGAACTTCACCAGGTCAGGTATGAACTGGTAGTTTATCTCATTCTCACTCCGGATCAGATGAACCGTTTTCCCCGTTTTCCGGTCTGCATAAATTGCGGCCAGACCGCCAACATTACCGTTTTTGTCATAGAGCTTCATGGCAGAGAGCTCGCTCCATTCGCGTATGTCACCGTACCTGGTCCTGGAGTTGTTATCCCAGAGTATGCCGTAGTTGCGGTTCGATATAATGAATGGCACTACTGCCATTGTGTTGTACTGGAAGAGGTCGGCATCCTTGCCCTTGAGGTTCATATATGAGGTCTGATTGGAGCCGAGGCCATATATTGCCTCATCGGGTTGCGATTCAAACTGTTGCCTCACTACATGGAAGCTCTCTCCCTCCTGTGTCACAGGGATGAATGACCTGCCCCCGCCCTCCTGTTCGGCGACATATACCGTGCCGTCAGTGCCGGTGAAGACGACCTCCCCTGTTTTCAGGGAGACCTCGGCGCTCAGGGCCGGGGTGCCAAGGGTAATGTGTCCTTCACCCTTCTCAATTGTAAATTCTGTCTCACTGTCCGGCTGGGGGACGGTTATCAGGCTGACTGTCGCGGGGAACTCGCCCGAGGGTACCGATGTTACCCTGATAATCCTGTCCGAAATGACCTGCAGCCGCACTGCCTGACCCGGGAAGTCAGACTTTGCGTTAAGGCGCACAATAACACCCTCTTCTGTTCTTTCGTAAGGAGCTGGGGAGCAGGACAGGCATACCAATGCCATTATGCCCATTACTGTCACAAGCGCGCCGGATACACTTCTACTCTTCATAACCAGGTATTATTTAATTATTAACTTCTTCGTTGCAGTGTGACCCTCAGCCTGCATCCGTAATAGATAAATCCCTGCCGGCAGGGCTGGATTCATTGTTATTTCCGGGGTGCCCTGCTCCTTTGTCTTACGGAAGAGAAAGCCTCCACGGAGGTCGGTGATCTCGATGATACCTCCAGTCTCAGGCATGTTGCCAATGGTGAAAGAACCAGATGATGGATTAGGGTAAACAACTACTGTATCCTCTAGCCTGCTTTTTACCACAGAGGTAACCACGTTATTTATCGCCAGCACCTTAGTACCCGGTTCAACAAGAATATAGACCGCAGACAGAGGCGGCAGAGCGATTTTTATCTCCTCGCCGGTCAGGTATCCGTTTGCCTTAATCGATTCGTAGTTCAGCGGACCTCCGGCAGCGAGGGTACCGCAGGTTCCGTTGACGTAAATCTTCCTGGAGAAGTCCTCGCCTTCTGTTCCGGTAAGGGTATAGGTATAAAATCTGTCTCCGACCTTTAAGTCTTTCAGGTTGATTCTGACCACCTTGCGCACTTTGGTTGTGTTCACAAGTGAGGCTCCCAGCTGACCGGAGCTGAACGCTGTGGGGGTGATTACCACGCCTGGGGCTCCGGTGACTGTAGAGCTCAGGAGAACATCGCCGGTGTGCCTGCGCATATAGTACAGGTGGTAGAAGGCAGGATGAGGAGTGTAATTGGGTATGCCAGGTTCATTATATGAGAACATCCCGTGATCATTGCCGTTATCCCATCCGTTTGCAAGATCCCAGCGGTTGGCAGCCCCGTAGCCTGACCGCATCAGTTCACCGGTTACAAGCACGGCCTGCATGCCGTTGGCATGTGATACAGCCTGGTTGGATCCGGTGGCAAAGATGTTGTATTCGGTGAGAGCGATTGGCAGCTTCGGCATGCCTGCCCTGGTCACCTCATTCCAGACATAATTCTTATACCCTTCGGTCTTCGTATATGAACCCAGAACCGTCGCCACATCCGAATTGGTGTTGTAAGGGGTGTAATAACTGTGCACTGAATAGAAGTCGGCGAGGTTACCCACCTCTGCGGCCACCAGGTTGCTCCACGTCGAGTGGGTGCCGGAGGCTTCGACCATCACGACGCCTATCTTAATGTCAACGCCGGTCTCCGCTGCGGCTGCCTTCATTGAGTCAATAAAGACCCGGCAGTGCTGACCGTACAGAGTGGGTGTTATATATTCCGGCTGACCATCCTGGTTCAGAGAGCGGTCTATCCGGTAGCCTGCCTCCCAGCTGCCGAACACCTCGTTGCCTATCTCCCAGAATTTCGACCTGCCGTTGTCATACCTGACCCATTCGGCTGCCATGTGTGCTGCCTGGGCCACGGGGTCAGTGCCTGTACCGTACCTGGCATAGCCGTAATTAACGGTGATTATGCCGGTGACACCGGTCTTGCTCAGGATACTGTAGAACGAGTCAACATGCATCGTCCAGTTTTCCGCTCTCTGCCCGTACCAGGGCCAGTCAGTTGAGGTGGAACCGACAAGTGTGGAAGGAATATCGACAGGTCTCTGGTTAAGACTGCGGTTCCAGAAGAATACATCTGACAGGCTGCCCCCCGGACCGCGCAGGAGACCCATGTCGCGGTTGGTAATGTTTTTCATCAGGGCCGGGTTGTCTGACATCGGTCCTGTCCAGAGATTTGCGTTATCGCCAAAGAGATACTGCGGGATCTTCGTGAGCGTATCACTCCAGTCGACAGTAATGGCCACAGTCACCGGGTCAGTCACAGTCTGTGCCTCGCTGTACTCCGGACTGGTTGTTGTCCGCGGCTGCCAGTCGGCCATGAAGAACCCCTGCGGATACTTGCTGTAGTCAGCCTCATCACTGAGAGGATAATTCTTCAGGTCAGGCATCTCATCAAGGGTGATTACATACTCATGGTTCATCACCTTCTGCCAGTGTGACAGGGGATTTTTTATGCCGTCACGGATGAAACTGCCGTACCAGGGCATGAACCACGACCAGTGGGCATTGTCGGCAACAAGATTATCAGGGTCGGGAACAGGGCCGTTCTCGCTGAGTGTGATAAGCTTGCGGCCGCCGAACCTCTCCTTTATGGAATTAAAGGTCAGGGCCTGTGAGCTGAAGTCTCCGTCTGCAGCATAGATATCCGCACCGAGGATATCCACATAGTCATCACCCGGATACCAGTCAAGATTATCTGCTGCCGCATCCGTTGTCCAGACCCAGATAAGGTTTTTCAGGCCGTGGTAGTTAACCATCCGGTCAAACATGATTCTCCAGAGGGTCTTGCATGGTTCCGGGCCTTTGGCACCCCACCAGAACCATCCGCCGGAAGCCTCATGAAGGGGCCTGAATAGTACGGGAATATTTTCGTTATTGAGCTGTTTCAGGTAGCCGGCTATGATGTCAATATCGCCGAGCATGGCCTGGTATTCAGGAGAAGTTGTCTCGGTGATCTTCGACACATCGAAGCCGGTATCCGCAGTATAAAAGGCTTCCGTTGCCCTTGACGGATCGCGCCAGTGCCAGCAGATGGCCACCAGCCCGTTGCGGTTGTACCAGTTCTTCGTTTCACTGATCAGTACCGACTTGTCGAACCAGCTGTAGTTACGGTTATGGTTCATGAAGTCGAGACCAATGAGCGCCGGGAATTTGCCAGTCTGGGCAAAGAGCCATTCAGCCTCCTCCTTGGCATTGAGGCTCATGGCGCCTGAGTGAATATTGTGTGTGAAGCTGTCCATTACATAGCTCCATAGCCTGCGCGTTTCTGTAAGTGGCGAGGGTGTCGACAATGAATACGGAAGCTGTACATTTACTTCAGGTTCAGTATTAGGTTCGATACGGATATAATCAAGCAGGAACCAGCCCCATGACTTGATGATGGCGATTGTATTGGTTCCCTGCTTCAGAGCTGTCCTGCCGAATGCAGCCTCGGCAAACCCGGTTATGGCGGGAAAGGACATCTCTGAAGAATTACCGTTGATGCTGATAACATTTTTCTTATCACCGTAAGGAGCTCCATAACCGACGTAGATATCATAGTTGCCTGCCGCTGCCAGCGAAAAGGTAACCACTGCCTTATCCCCGTCATTATCAAATCCGTTTACGTAGCCCGTACCGGAGTAACCGGCTGCGAAAGACTCCACCACCGTGCCTGTAAGAGAGCCGTTTTCGGCTTCATACTTTGTGCCCTGGGCATCTGTAAATGCCGGACTCAGAAGCAGGGCAATGGCGCAAATATATAATCGGAATATCATGTTCATTCGTACGATCACTAAGAAAAGTAAAAATACAAAGGGTATCTCAATTTAAGTAAAACTTCTGAGATACCCTTTGTTTCTGATTAAATGAATTACCTAATCAATCACCATTATTTAGGGTCAAAACGCAAATTGTCTATCATGACGCCCGTGAGGTTATAAGCACCACCGTTTATCCAGATACCCCAGTCGCCTGTGCCATCAATTACCATTCCTGCTGTCAGGACATCAAAAGTCAGGGTGACCCAGTTTCCGTTAGTGGAGGTACCGAAGACATCGCTACCCAGGTTTGGCGCAGTGTCCCAGCCTTTAAGGCAGATACCAGCTGCCACCCCCGGTGCAGGGGTTGTAATACAGACGTCCATTTTAATTACATAATTCTCCGGATGAGCAAGCGGGGGTCTTAATGTATTGTCCCAGTTCTGTGCCCAGGTCCATTGCCATCCTGAACCTGTCAGTCCGAGCATGGCAGCTGTACCGTCGAATACTACTGAGGGTGAACCGAATGTTACCACTCCGCCCCAGGTCGACTGTGTGGCACCACCGCCATTGAAGTTATTAATCATTATGGTTGCGGGTGTAATCGGGTCGGTACCGCCAATGAATATTGAAGGCAGGAGGCCCTCTTCTCCCTCGTAGGTTATCATTTTGATTTGTCCGTTGCCGCTGGCAGCGTTCGTTGGCACGTAAACCTCAACTTTAGTGTCGGTTTTTACGCCATAAGCCGTTGCATATACTTCTCCCGGGAAAACCAGTTCCTTGATCAGTAGCATATTGGTGCCGTTGAGGGTCAGTATCTGTCCGGGGGTTGCCTTTGACTCTGAGAACGAGGTAAAGTTGGGAAGATTAGTTAGTACAGTAATGTCAATGGCAGATTGTACCGTTGATCCGTTCTTAGCCACCAGGGTGACTTTACCCGTTTTAGCGCCCACAGGTATTGTTACGACCATCTGTGTTTCCGATCTTGTTCCGATTGGCCCCTTAATGTCACCTGTAAAGACCACATCAACAACAAGGTCAAGGTCAGTGCCTGTGATTGTGATATCCGTATTAGGTTTCCCTGACGTTGGAGCGAAGGAGGTGAATCCCGGATCGATCATTGTCAGGTTGGGTCCGTCAATCTGCTTGTCAGCCCTTGTATAGAAGCTTACCACGCCTGTCACTGCGTCTTCAGGGACGGTTACAAGTATCTGGGTGGCGGTACCGCCGGCTTTGATAGTGCCCTGCTTTTCACCGCCGAATATCACGTGATCTATCAGGTCAAGATTGGTCCCGGTGACTGTAATATCCTGTCCGTTTTTCAGTGTCACAGGGGTGACGCTGACGGTCGGGATAACCATCATCAGTTCATCAGCCGATGTCACCTCAACTCCTGAAGCAGGTATCATGGTGACTTCCCCGTCTTTGGTATCAGCAGGGACAGTGATCACAATCTCTGTGGCAGACTGACTTACAAAGTCTGCTGCAGCAATTGTTTTATTGCCTCCCAGGGTGATTGTCTCAACCAGGTCGAGGTCGGTGCCCGCTATGGTCAGCGCCGTTCCGGCTTTCACCGGATTAGGGCTCACGGAGGTGAAGGCGGGCATTTTAACAGTAAGACTTGCGGTTGAATATACTATGACAGGCTCTTCTGCAGCGTTTGATACTGCAATTTTACCAGTCTGTGCCTCTGCGGGCACCACCAGTTTGATCTCTGTACGGCTGTGGCTGGTGAAATCTTCTTCTGCCACAGTCACTCTGTCAGTCAGTATCACCTCTCCCACCAGGTTCAGGTAGTCGCCGGTTATTGTCAGCTCCTCCCCTGCCTTAACTGTTGCAGGGGTGAAGCCGGCTATGGATATTGGCTCTGAAAACCCTATCTGTGTTTTGGTTGTGATGTCTCCGTCGGGAGTCTTCAGTATCACATACCCGGGCATGGCTTCCTGAGGTACGGTCAGAGTCAGCAGTGACGGGGTCTTTAATGAAAAGGTGGTAATGGTTATATTATCAGGTAACACCACTGCCGTCACCTTGTCAAGGTTCGCCCCGATAAATTTCAGTTCAGCTCCTCTTGCTATAGGCATAGGCCCGAAGCTTTTAAGGGCTACCTTGGGGTCTTCCTTTTCTTCTCCCTCGCAGGAGGTGAGAAGAAGGCCTGCACTGACCACGCAAAGCGCGGCGAGAAGCAGAGCCCGGTTGCGGAATTTTATTTGAATCTTATACATCGGAAATCGTTTTTCTGTTGATGTTACCTGGGTACCACACGTATATTATCTACACAAATATGAGGAGCACCATCTGTGCCGTCCAAGCCGCCGTTCCATAAGAAGAATGTAAGGCCGCGAAGCATCTCTTTTGTAAGGGCCGTTCCTGAAATCGCCCCATCAGGGGTGTATTTGAATTCGCTGAGAGGAACAGTAACCGTTGTCCAGCCTTCGGTTTTATATGATCCGCTGTCTTTCCACGGTATCCAGAGCCCTCTCGGGAAATTGGCATCGCCGATATAGCTGTTAGTACCGTTGACTGAGTAAGCTGTAAAGATCATCTGCAAGGCACTCGCTGTCCAGGGCTCAACCACGTAGCATTCAAACTTAATTACTGCATCGGCTATCTCTCCGGTATAGAAAGGTGCGTCAGGCCGGCCGTTGGCAATAGGCCACATGTTAAAGCTGAATGCATCTTCATTCCATGTTGCCCCGGCTACGCCAGCCATATCGCCCGAGAATCTCACGTAATTACCGTCGACGGGGGCGGGGTTTGAATTGCCTATGACGCCTGAGCGCCAACCGCCAGCAGCCGTAAGATCGTCAAAGTTCATGACGATGTTCCTGTCATCACGGAACCAGAAGGCAGACCGGGTAGTGCCATAAATTGACTTCACTGAGATGGGGCCAACACCGGTACCGTCAGGAACTGTCACCTGTATCTCATTGATCGAAAATCCTGTTATAGTTCCCTCCAGGTTGCCCGGGAAGATCACCTTCAGTGGTGAGGCCGGGTCGTCAATGAAGAAGTTACCCTTCACCACTGCTGTTTCACCGTCGCCAACGTACTCGCACAGAAGCGAGCTGACAAAGGGTGCAGGCACATCGACACCGAAGTCGTACTCCAGCTTTTTGACCTTGTCACTGTTGATAAGTGTCAGCTTTCCTGTTACCGTTGAAGGAATGACATCAGGTATGGTGACGATTATTGATGTCGGGGTTACAAAACTAAGGTTCACGAACGCTTTCTGGTCATTGAACCATATCTCATCCACATTCTCAAGATCCTGTCCGATAATGGCTATCGTACTTCCCATAAAGGCATGATTGACAAGCGAATCAGACTTAAGAGGATCTGTTATTCTTACATAACTGATCTGTGGCGTCATGAACTCGGCCTTGTCCTCACATGCCTGGAAGAGCATACCGGTAAACAGGGCTGCCAGCAGTAGTGTGGCTGCAGGCAACTTAGTTATTATTGTTCTTAGATTTTTCATCTTTTTCTCTCATTTTCGTTGACCGAATTAATATCCAATAGTACTGAAGTCAAACTCTACCGGATCTTCCAGGAGATGCTTGTTCATGCTGATGTCAACATCGGGGAAGGGAAGGAAGAATTTCGTATCGTCGGTCAGGCTGACCTTGAAGGAATTAAGGGTTATATCCTCCTGCTCAATTTCATCACGATAATACTCTTTCAATGCGCTGTAGGTTCCTCTCTCCTGCTGGCTGATAAGCTGCTTGGCAAGAGTCGGATTGTAGTAATGCAACCTTACCAGGTCATACCAGTTGTCTCCCTCACATGCGAGCTCAAGCCTGCGTTCATTGAAAATATCCATGAACGTCAGGGAAGTCCTGGCAGGTGCGTTGGATATTGCTCTCTGGCGGACAGCATTAAAGAGCCTCAGTGCTTCGGCATCGGTGGTTGATGCATTGTTTCCAAGCACTGCCTCGGCATAGATAAGGTAAATGTCAGCCAGACGTATGAGATGGGTGGACAGGCTCGTTGCCATTCTCAGCGATGCGGCGCCATATTCGGCCTTGTGGTCTTCGGTGTTGCCGACGATGTGCTTCACACAGTTGGCTCCTGTACCGCATCCGAATGTTGCACCGGCAACGTTGTCCTCATCGTCCCATGTTGCGGTAAAGCCTCCCTTGTCCCTCCAGAAGTAGGGATAATAGTCGCTGTACATCATCATGGTAGCCTTACGTCTGCTGTCAGTATTAGTACGTAACTTGTTGCTGGCTGTATCTCCGTAAAGACGCTGAAGATCAATGGTCGGACCCACCCATGTGCCCCAGGAATCTGCTAGCCCGGTAAAGTTATTGAGGGCAAGGTCAGATTGTTCAGTGTTCTGAGAGGTCCATTGGTCTGATGCAACCCAGTGCCATGAAAGAAGGTTCTCAGGGTTGCGGTTTCCGGTGGAGATGCGGAACAGGTTACTGAATACAGGCTCCAGGGTAGCACCACTCTCATTAATAACCTTTGCGGCTAAGTCCTTTGCCATTGTAAGGTCAGACTCATTGCGCGTCCCTTCCTGGCCCCATCCTGACCTGGTGAGATAAACCTTCGAGAGCAGGGCATAAGCCGAGTATTTATCAATGCGGCCTGTGGCA
Source organism: Bacteroidales bacterium (assembly GCA_041740815.1). Lineage (GTDB taxonomy): Bacteria > Bacteroidota > Bacteroidia > Bacteroidales > VadinHA17 > SR-FBR-E99. Next base: position 92 of record JBGSLG010000100.1, on the reverse strand, counting down.
TTCTGATCCGGAAGAAGGGTTATGGCCTTGTTAAGGGTACGGATGATATATTCATATACATCCTCCACCCTGTTCCTGTAGAGGCTGGTGGC
>JBGSLG010000099.1:0-5985 GCA_041740815.1 Bacteroidales bacterium | reverse complement strand
CTTATTTTCAGGCAGTAGGCAGTAGGCAATAGAGGGGCGAGCGTTAAGTAATGATGCGCCAGCTGGCGCATCATTATAGCGACGCAGCCAGTCTGCAGGGAGTGATGCTTCAGTCCAGTCTTCAGTCGGCAATCTTCAGTCGGCAGTCAGTATATAGAATGCTGAAGTGGGTCGAGCGAGGGCGGAAGGGAATGACTATATTTGCGCTTTCTTTAAACTTTGGACCTTTCTTATAAACTTACAAACCGCAGGATATTCCTGTTCTGGGGGCCGCTGGCGCTGACCTGGCTGATGATGGCCTTTGAGCAGCCATTCCTGATCGCCTTTATTGCCCGTTTGAGTGATGCAAAACTCAACCTGGCAGCTTTTGGTATTGCAGGGTCATTTGCCATGATCATAGAAGCCCCGGTCATTATGCTGATGAGCGCATCCACAGCCCTTGTCACCGGGCGCAATTCATACATGAAGCTCAGACGATTTACGGATTTACTCAATCTAGGGGTGACAGGTATCCAGCTCATCATCCTCATTCCGCCGGTTTTTAAGTTCCTTGTCATCAACCTGATGGGGGTACCTGAAGATATAGCCAGACTGGCCCATATCACACTTCTGATTTTCCTTCCATGGGCAGCATCGATCGGTTACCGGAGGTTCTACCAGGGCATCCTTATCCGGAACAACCTAACCAGGCGTGTAACTTACGGAACAATGGTCCGGTTGTCGGTTATTGTGGTGGTGGGATTGATTCTTTACGGGGCAGGAGTGAAGGGTGCATATGTAGGTGCGGCGGCCATGTCTCTGGCAGTAATGTTAGAAGCAATAGCCACCAGGCTGATGGCTTCGCAAACCCTGAAGACTCTTCTGAACAAGGAGGACACAGAAAACGGCCACATGGGCCTCAGATCGATCACAAAGTTCTATTACCCGCTGGCACTTACATCAATATTATCACTCGGTGTCCATCCCTTCGTCACATTCTTCCTGGGCAGGAGCTACATGGCGGTAGAGTCGCTTGCCGTTCTGCCTGTAGTGAGTTCACTTGTGTTCATCTTCAGGAGCCTGGGGTTATCTTACCAGGAGGTTAATATTGCCATGATAGGCAGGCAAAAACAGAATTACGGCATCCTGAGGAATTTTGCGGTATACATGGGCATCGCGGTAACAGTTCTTATTTCCGTTCTGGCATTCACACCCCTGGCCGATCTGTGGTTCGTCAATATCTCCGGGCTGAGCAAGGAGCTTGCTGATCTCTCATATCTTCCACTAAAGATCATGATCCTTCTTCCGGCATTGACGGTGCTGCTGAATTTCCAAAGGTCGTTGTTGCTGGTTAACGGCACCACAGGACCGATTTCGGCTGCAACAGCAGTGGAGCTTGTCGGAATAATTGCGGTGTTGCTGGTGTGTGTTGTATTTCTGAACCTCCCGGGCGTGGTTTCAGCTGCCATCGCGTTTACTCTTGGCAAAGGCATGTCGACCCTTTATCTTGCGCCAAAGCAATATGCAGTTTTGAAAGCCTGGAAGTCAAAAGCCGGACTTTAGACCTATAAATTCCTTAATTTTACGGTATAAATACATAATTCACCAGACGAATTACATACTGTCATGAAATCACACCGGAAAGAGCTTTGGATTGAGACACCGCACAGGCGCGATTATATAAACATCACCAGGCAGGTGGAGCAGTGCATTACCGAGAGCGGAATTACCGAGGGGCTGGTTCTCGTCAACGCGATGCACATCACCAGCAGCGTTTTTATCAATGATGATGAGAGCGGGCTGCATCACGACTTCGAGGTGTGGCTGGAGAAGCTTGCACCGGAGAAGCCCCACTCGCAGTACCGTCATAACGGGTTCGAGGATAATGCCGATGCGCACATGAAGCGCCAGCTGATGGGGCGCGAGGTGGTTGTGGCTATCACTGCAGGCAGGCTCGACTTCGGGCCGTGGGAACAGATCTTTTATGGCGAGTATGACGGTATGCGGCGCAAGCGCGTGCTCGTGAAGATAATTGGAGAATAGACCAGTCGGCAGTCGGCAGTCCACAATCGGCAGTCAATCTAACTTACAGGTTTACTGTTGATTAACGATTAACGACTGAAGACTGAAGACTGAGGACTATAATTTCATATCCCTGATGACGGCATCAATCCTATCTTCCAGACCCTTCCATAGCTGCTCAAAATGAGCTGTGTCAGCCATATCAGTGCTGGCGCTGAAGTAGAACTTGATCTTCGGTTCGGTGCCGGACGGACGGACGGATATCTTCGTTCCGTCTGCCAGGAAGAACTGCAGCACGTTTGATTTCTCCAGATGCAACGGTTGCTTCTTACCCGTTAAAAGGTCAGTTGATAACAGTGTCAGGTAATCATCCATCTTTATGACCTTGCTGCCGGCAATCCCGGCAGGCGGGCTGGTGCGATACCCCTCCATCATCTTCTGTATCTCGGCGGCACCCTCGGCACCTTTCCTTACAACGTTGATAAGCTTCTCGCGGTAGAGTCCGTATTCAGCGTAGATGTCGAGCAGCAGTTCCCAGAGAGTCTTTCCCCTGTCACGTGCCCATGCCGCAGCCTCGGCAACCAGCGTAATGGCTGACACCCCATCCTTGTCGCGCACATAGTCGCCTGCCAGGTATCCGAAGCTCTCCTCGCCACCGCCGATATATTTCTCCTTGCCCTCGAGGTCGCGCATCAGCTCCGCGAAATATTTGAAGCCTGTAAGGACCTTGTAGCATTTGACCCCGTTCCTGTTCGCGATGCTCTCGAGCAGGTCGGATGTCACAATCGTATAAATAATATATTCATTCCCTCTTAGCTCACCGTTTTGGTTCTTCTGCGAGAGGATGTACCATGTCAGCAGAGCGCCGGTCTGATTGCCGTTGAGCAGCACGAATTCACCGGAAGGCTTCCTGATTGCCACACCCAGCCTGTCGCCGTCGGGGTCAGTGGCCATGACAAGGTCGGCTCCCTTCTCTTTGGCCAGTGCGACAGCCATCGAGAGTGCATCCGGATCCTCGGGGTTAGGGGAGTGTATTGTGGGAAAGTTACCGTCAGGCACTGACTGTTCCTTTACCGTATACACGTTTGTGAATCCGTAAAGGGCAAGTGCATCCGGAACAATTTTGTAGCCTGTTCCGTGAAGCGGGGTATAGACTATGCCTATATCATGGTTTCTTTTTATGACATCGGGGTTTATGCTGAGGGCTTTAACCTCTGCAAGGTATTTTTCATCCGTCTCAGCGCCCAGAATGATTATTTTTGAATCATCGCCGCCGGTCATTATCTCCGTGACGGATTTAATGCTGCGAACCTCATCAATGATACCCTTGTCGTGCGGTGAAACCACCTGTCCGCCGTCGTTCCATGACACCTTGTAGCCGTTGTACTCCTTCGGGTTGTGCGAGGCGGTTATGTTGACACCCGCATCACAACCGTAAAGCCTTATGGCGTATGACAGTTCAGGTGTGGGGCGCAGGGCCTCGAACAGACATGCAGTGAATCCGTTTGCAGTGAATATATCGGCCGCCACACGTGCGAAGTAGCTGCTGTTATTGCGGCAGTCGTGTGCTATGGCCACCTTTATGGAGGCGGGGTTGGAAGCATGTTTCTTAAGATAGTTTGCCAGTCCCTGCGTTGCCATCCCGAGGGTATACCGGTTCATCCTGTTGGTTCCGGCGCCCATGATTCCGCGAAGGCCGCCGGTGCCAAACTCAAGATCCTGGTAGAATGCATCGATGAGGCCTTTCTCATCGTTGTCAAGCAGGTTCTGAACCTCTTTGCGTGTCGGTTCGTCAAACTCCTCGCCCAGCCATGCTACGGCTCTTTTCCTGATGTCGTCAATGTTGATCATATCCTGTTGATTTTTGAGATGCAATTAATGAGGCTTGTGCGCCAGTGAGGTATGTCAAGGTTGTAATGTTCCCTGATCCGGGTTTTATCCAGTACGCTGTAGGCAGGTCTTTTTACCTTTGACGGGTAAGCTGAGCTCCTGACGGGAACCACGGCACAGGAGGAGCCCGCCGCGGCCATAATCTCGGTTGCAAGGTCAAACCAGCTGCACACGCCCTCATTTGAGTAGTTGAACAGTCCGGGCACAAAGAGATGCCTGTTCTGAATTACGCCGCTTATCACTTCGAGTATTGCAGCAGACAGGTCGGCAGCGTATGTGGGTGATCCGGCCTGGTCAAAGACCACATTGATGCTCTCTGCTGATCCTGCCTTGCGGAGAATTGTTTTGACAAAGTTATTGCCATAGGCCGAATAGAGCCATGATGTGCGTATTATCACGGTCATGGGCCATCGCATAGCAGCCTTCTCTCCTGCGAGCTTGCTCCGGCCGTAGGCGGAGGCAGGGGATGGCATGTCATCTTCAGTATAGGGCACCGGACTGCTGCCGTCAAAGACGTAATCAGTTGAAATATGTATCAGCCTGCAATCGGATCCCTCAATGGCACTCACTATGTTCTCAACACCTCTTCCGTTAATGAGAGTTGCCAGGTCCTCCTCATCCTCGGCTTTGTCTACTGCCGTATATGCGGCGCAGTTTATTACCCATGAGGGCGACAGGTCAGTGATGAATGCTGCAGTGGCATCCGCATCAGTAATATCCAGCTCGCCGGCGTCGGTAAAGACAAAGTTATAGCCGCTGTAGCGCGCTGACCGTTCCCTGATCTCACTCCCGAGCTGCCCTGATGCACCGGTAACAAGTATGGTTGTCATACGGTAAAAGTGAAATCAGTCCTGATATCTTTGAAAAGTGGCTGGGCAAGATCCTTTGGACTAAGTATCTCACTTCCCTTTTCAATCATCCAGTCTATGCCGAGGGCGGGGTCCAGCGCGTTGACGCCCCTCTCATGGGCTGTCGAATAATTGTTATCGCACTTATACAGGACGATGGCCCTCTCGCTGAGTACTGACAAACCGTGTGCGAATCCCTTGGGTATCAGGAACTGGAGTTTCTTTTCAGAGTCAATTATCAGTCCGTACCACTTGCCGAAGGTAGGAGATCCCTTGCGTATGTCGAGGGCAACATCGTATATGCGCCCCTCGATGACCCGTATCAGTTTGGCCTGTGCAAACGGTTCCTCCTGAAAATGCAGGCCGCGAATCACGCCCTTGGAGGAGCTTGACTCATTGTCCTGCACCGGTTCATAGACGATGTCCCTGTTATTGTATTTAAGCTTGTTATAACTTTCAAAGAAGTACCCGCGTTCATCAGTGAATACATCAGGTTCTATGATAAGCATTCCGGGAAACTCTGTCTGGTGTACTTTCATTGTCAGGACTGTTCGTTTGCTACTTTCAGGAGGTACTGACCGTACTGGCTTTTGGCAAGGGGTTTGGCAAGCTCAACCAGCTGTTCCCTTGTAATGAATCCGTTTATATAGGCAATTTCCTCTATGCAGGAGGCGCTCAGTCCCTGCCTCTGTTCAAGTGTGGCGATGAAGTTGGATGCCTGCAGGAGGCTGTCGAAGGTGCCGGTGTCAAGCCACGCCATGCCTCTGCTGAGAAGCTTCACCTCCAGCTGGCCTTCATCAAGATATAGCCTGTTGAGGTCGGTGATCTCCAGCTCACCACGGGGAGAAGGTTTGAGGTTTCGTGCCCTGGAAGCCACGGTATTATCATAGAAATAGAGACCTGTGACTGCGTAGTTTGACTTTGGTTTAAGAGGCTTTTCTTCAAGGCTTATGGCCCTCAGATGCTCATCAAACTCAACCACGCCGTAGCGCTCGGGGTCATTGACGGCATAGCCGAAGACCACAGCACCTTTCTCGAGCCCTGCAGCCTCCTTGAGTATGCCCCCGAACCCGTGTCCGTAGAAGATGTTATCACCGAGGATCATGCAGACATTATCGTCGCCAATGAAATCCTCACCGATAATAAATGCCTGTGCCAGTCCGTCGGGTGAAGGCTGCTCGCGGTATGAGAACGTCATCCCCAGCCTGCTGCCGTCGCCCAGCAAAGCACGGAAGCTGGGCAGATC
>JBGSLG010000098.1:0-2689 GCA_041740815.1 Bacteroidales bacterium | reverse complement strand
ATGAAGCCTGCATGTTCCGCAATTAAAGATGCTTTTCAAATGTGGGTACTCTCCGCTCCGGCGGGACAAGCAAAGTGACAATTAAAATTAAAATTATTTCAAAATGAAAAAGTTCATAAGTCTGTCGGTTCTGATACTCCTGCCTCTGGCGCTGATGGGTCAGTTGACACCGGTAACCAATCAGTATATCCTCAATCCGCTGACTATCAATCCGTCCTATGCCGGGAGCAGGGGCGGACTAAGTGTAGCGGCATTCTACAGGCAGCAATGGGTGGGCCTTAACGGTGCTCCTCGCACTATGAGCCTCGAGGTGGATGCTCCTGTTCTTTCGTCCAAACTGGGGCTGGGACTGGTAATAGTCAATGACCAGATTGGTGTGACAAAGCAGACTGAGGTAATGACCTCCTATGCCTACAGGATTAACGTAGGTGGCGGTCTCCTTGCCCTGGGGCTTGGCGCCGGACTGGTGGCAACCAACACTGCATGGTCAGACCTGATAGTCCTGGATCCGGGCGATGAGTATTACCTTATCGATTCCAGGGTGTTTGTAGTGCCCGACTTTAGTTTCGGGGTCTATTACAGCAAACAGAACTACTTCGTGGGGTTCTCGATCCCCAGGCTGCTCGGATACAAGTTCGACTTTGACAAAAACAAGTATTCGCTGAAGGTTGAGCCGGGGCAGTACAACTACGTTCTGAATACGGGATACATGTTCTCGCTTGGTCAGAAGACAAAGTTAATGCCGTCAGCCCTTGTCTCCTACTCGGTAGGCGACAGGCTTCTATACGATGTCAGTGCCCACTTCATCCTTAATGACAGGCTGTGGCTGGGTGCTACCTACCGCAGTACAAGTGCGGTGACCGCCCTTGCCCAGTTCGCTATTAACAACCAGTTCAAGGTGGCATATTCATACGATTATAACTTTGGCAAACTTGGCACCTACAGCAACGGCTCGCATGAGGTTATGCTCAGATATGAATTCCGGTACAAGGTTGATGTGATCAATCCGCTTATTTTTTAGCCTGACTGCGCGCGCACACTTTAATTGTATGATTTCATAGCGCACGCAGGGAATCTGGAATATTTATTTTAGGCTTTGGATATAAAACTTTAGCGTAACTTAGACACACTGAACTTTAGGACAATGAAAATAAGGACCTCTTTACTAATTTTGGCTGTAATTTTGGCCGAAGGAGTAATTCACTCACAAACAACACCTTATACGGTTACGAAGAGCGCCTTCAGCACTGAATTCTACGATGAGTTTGCACCGGTGTTTTTCAGGAACGGCATTGTTTTCTGCACTGACAGGGGTCAGGCAGTCAACAGCCAGGGTCAGGCTGTGGTTAAAATGTTTTATGCCGACACTGCAGCGCACAACTCGAAAAGCAAACTCTTTTCCAAGGATCTCAAGAGTAAGCTGAACGACGGGCCGGCCACATTCAATCGCACAGCCGACACTATTTTTTTTTCCAGGAACCTGGTAGTAGAGGGGAATTTTAAACTTTTGTCCACCTACCGCAACAAACTGGGGCTTTTCTATGCCGTCCCGGAGGCAAAAGGCTGGGGCAAGGTGCGCGAGATACGTTTCAACACCGAATGGTTCAACATCACTATGCCATGTCTCTCCCATGACGGGAAGAGGCTCTATTTCGCTTCCGACAAGCCTGATGGAATCGGAGGGCTCGACATTTATTACAGCAACTGGAAGAGCGGATACTGGGAAGACCCGGTAAACCTCGGAATCGGGGTCAATACTGAGGGTAACGAGACCTATCCCTTCATCAACGAGACCGGCGAACTCTTCTTTGCATCCGATGGCCGTGGCGGATTAGGAGGCAAGGATATCTATGTTACCAAGCAGAAGGGAGCCGGATGGTTTGAACCGGTGAGGCTGTCCGCACCGATGAACTCTGAATATGACGACTTCGGGATTGTTACCAGCGCCACCATGAACGAAGGCTATCTCTCGTCAGACAGGGGTGGCAGGTCCGTTGATATATATAAATTCACCTCAAACATGCTGCAGATCTGGTTCAGCGAATCACAGAAGGAGAACATCTACTGTTTTTCCATCACTGATACCGGGGTAATTGAGGTAGACACGCTCAGACTGCAATATCTCTGGGATTTTGGCGACAACACAAAAATGTACGGCTCAAAGGTGCGGCACTGTTTCCCGGGACCGGGCAATTATTCCATCGCTCTCGATATCATTGACCGCAGGACCGGCAGCAGTTATTTCCGCAAGCAAACCTATGACATAGAGATCATCGATTATGATCAGCCCTATATCACTTCGCCGGATTATGCTGTCACCGGCAATGTGGTGGAATTCGATGGTATGAAGTCATATTGTCCCGGCTACACAGTCACGGGTTTCTATTGGGATATGGGCGACGGTACGCAGAAGTCGGGCGCATCCGCAAGGCATACTTACAGCAAGAGCGGGGAGTATACCGTCAGGCTTGGTCTGACGCTTCGTTCGCCGTCAACCGGTGATGTTCTCAAGAGAGCAGTGACAAAGAAGATCAGGGTTTTTGCTTCCGGGCAGGAGTTGGATTCATTTGTTGCAGCACGCCAGACATCAGGTCCTGCAGTATTGGATCTGCGGAACTTTGAAAATGTCAGGATCAGTTCTTACTATTCGGCTGAAGAAGAATACATGAAGGAAGCTGTTTTCCAGGTG
>JBGSLG010000097.1:0-18271 GCA_041740815.1 Bacteroidales bacterium | reverse complement strand
TGCATCACGGCAGTTCGGTAAAAGGTGACCCGAAGCCGAAAGTCTGGAAAGTCTGGAAAGTCCGTAAAGTCCATAAAGTCCATAAAGTCTAAAGTCTGAAGGTCCCGATACACTTCGTTATCGGGATTAAGTCTCCGCCTTCCGGCGGAGCCTCAAACTGCGGACTGAGTTAGTTCCCCTCCGACAAAACCTTAATACGCACCAGACGGATCTCCTCCTCCTCAAACTCACCCGCCAGCTCCTGGATAGCCTCCTCCAGAGACCCGCTCTCGGCCTCCTCCATGAAGTAAGAGTAGATGTCCTGCTGACGGTCTTCGTCAATGACAGAATTTACATAATAATCAATGCTGAGCTTGGTGCCGGAGCTGACAATGGCTTCAATCTCCGACAGAAGATCCTCGTACTCAATGCCTTTGGCACTGGCTATATCCTCAAAGGGCATCTTCCGGTCAATGCTCTGAATGATGTATACCTTCAGTCCCGACTTGTTCACCACAGACCTGACAACCCTATCCTGCGGCCTGATGATCTCCTTCTCGGCCACATAACTGGCAATGACCTCCACCACCTCACTGCCGTATCGCTGCGCTTTGCCGGCACCGATACCCGTGATGTTCTGCAGCTCCTCTATGGTGACAGGGTACTGTATCGCCATCTCCTCCAGCGAGGGGTCCTGAAAGATGTGATAGGGTGGCTGGCCGGCCTGCTTCGAGATCTTCTTCCTGAGATCCTTGAGTATGCTCAGCAACTCCTCGTCGGCAGCAGCGGTACGCGCCCCGAAGGAGGCCTCCTCATCATCGCTCTCTGTATAGTCATGATCCTCATTGAGCATGAAGCTCTGCGGCTCCTCAAGAAACTGGTTCCCTTTCGGTGTCAGCCCCAACAGACCATAGTTCTCAATGTCCTTGTTAAGCAGCTTGTTTATCAGCGCCTGCCTGATGACCATGTTCCAGAACCGTTCGTCCCTCTCCTCATCAATGCCAAAGGTCTCAAGCTTATGGTGTTTGTACGACTTGATGGCCGAGTTCATGGTGCCGGCAAGAATCTTGGCAATATGATCAGCCTTATGCTTCTCCTTCACAGCCAGCACTGTCTCAAGCATGTTTACAACAAAATCCTGTCCCTCGAACTGTGTCTTTGGATGGAGGCAGTTATCGCACGCCTCACAGTTCTCCTGCCGGTACTCCTCTCCAAAATAATGAAGGAGTATCCTGCGCCGGCAGGTGGATGACTCCGCGTAGGAGACCGTCTCCAGCAGAAGCTGCTTGCCTATCTCCTGCTCGGCTATCGGTTTCCCCTGCATGAACTTCTCCAGCTTGACAATATCCTCGTAGCTGTAATAGGCTATGCATCTCCCCTCCCCGCCGTCACGGCCGGCACGGCCTGTCTCCTGGTAGTACCCCTCAAGGCTCTTGGGCATGTCATAGTGGATGACATACCTGACATCCGGCTTGTCAATGCCCATGCCAAAGGCGATGGTGGCCACAATCACATCCACATCCTCCATCAGGAACTTATCCTGATTCATGGTCCGCGTCTGCGAGTCCATCCCGGCATGATAGGCCAGCGCCTTGATATCATTGACCTTGAGCGTCTCGGCAAGCTCCTCCACCTTCTTGCGACTGAGACAGTAGATGATACCCGACTTACCCAGGTTGTTCCTGATGTATTTGATTATCTCCCTGGCCGCATCCTGCTTCGTCTTAACCTCATAATAGAGGTTGGGCCTGTTGAATGACGACTTGAAGATAGCAGCGTCACTGATGCCAAGATTCTTTAGTATGTCATGCTGCACCTTGGGCGTGGCCGTGGCTGTGAGTGCTATGATAGGCGCACGGGTGATTGTATCGATGATAGGACGTATCCGGCGGTACTCAGGCCTGAAGTCGTGCCCCCACTCCGAGATGCAGTGAGCCTCATCCACAGCATAGAACGATACTTTTATGCTCTTGAGGAACTCTATGTTCTCCTCCTTAGTCAGTGACTCAGGTGCCACATAGAGCAGCTTGGTGTTACCCTGTAACACATCCTGCCTGACCTTGGCAATGGCGGTCTTGGTGAGCGATGAGTTGAGGAAATGTGCGACGTCATCAGTTGTGTTGAAGTTACGCATTGCGTCAACCTGATTCTTCATCAGAGCTATCAGCGGGGAGATGACCACCGCGGTTCCTTCCATCATCACCGCGGGGAGCTGGTAGCAGAGCGACTTTCCACCGCCGGTGGGCATCAGCACAAATGTATCATCCCCGTCAAGAATACTCCTGATTATCGACTCCTGATTGCCCTTAAACATGTCAAAACCAAAATACCGCTTCAGATAATCATGTATTGAAGCATCAGTATATTTTGAATTACCCCTCATCCCCCTTGAAATTAAACAAGTCCTACTATATATAACAAGTTACGAAATATGTACAATGTATTTTTACCCTTATCTCAAATTTAACTCAAATTAAATGATATATCAAATCTTTTTAATATTTAAGATAAATGTCTTTCATCCCCCTCCGGTCGCCGGGGTATTGTTTTGAACCGTAAGATTTAGCATCTTTACACGCCTTTACAATGGCGCCGCGCATGGCCCGCAGTCAAAAAAAAAATACCGGTACAGAAGGTGAGATGACATTTCTCCAGCACCTTGAGGAACTGAGATGGCATATCATCAGGGCGCTCATTGCCGTTGTGGTGGGTGCAATCGTGGCTTTTCTTTTTAAAAACATAATTTTTGACCAGATCATCCTCGCTCCCAACAATCCTGACTTCATTACAAACAGGCTGCTCTGCCGCCTGGCCGAGGCAGTCAAGGCGCCGGCGCTGTGCATCAACCAGGATCCCATTGATCTCATCAGTATCAAGATGTCAGGCCAGTTCACCACACATATAAATATATCGCTTGTAGCCGGACTGATCATGGCGTTTCCCTATGTCTTCTGGGAGTTCTGGTCATTTTTCCGTCCTGCCCTCTATGAAAAAGAGAGAAAATATGCCCGTGGAGCAGTATTCATGGCTTCATTGCTGTTCATGACTGGTATCCTCTTCGGTTACTTCATCATAACACCGCTGTCGATCAATTTTCTGGGGTCCTACCGGGTGAGTGATATCGTTGCCAACCAGATAAACATCACCTCCTATATCAGTTCAATCACCTCCGTGGCGCTCTCTGCCGGTATTACTTTTGAGCTGCCTATCGTTGTTTTCTTCCTTGCCCGCATAGGGGTTGTCACCCCTGAGTTCCTGCGCCAGTACCGGAGGCATGCCATTGTACTGGTTCTCGTCGTTGCCGCGGTGATCACCCCGCCTGACGTCTTCAGCCTTGTGCTGGTAACAATTCCGCTGGTCCTGTTATATGAAGTGAGTATCTTTATCGCCGCAAGGGTCGTCAGAAAGCGTGCGGAAGATGACGCGGCAGCTGATGCCGCCGCCGCTGCCGGGACCAATGGCTGACAATAAGAAGATAAAACACCCATGTTTCCAAAAACACAAATACAACAGCAGAATGGTCAAAAACATGGGCCAACTCCCGATTTGCGGACCAAGCTGTCACACCTTATCACTCAATTTTTAAAGTAATGAAACTCCACACCACAAACCTGGTAAAGCGTTACAAGACCCGCACCGTCGTGAACGAGGTCTCCGTTGAGGTGGAGCAGGGCGAGATTGTCGGGCTGCTGGGCCCCAACGGAGCAGGCAAGACAACAACATTCTATATGATTGTGGGACTGATCCGGCCCAACGGCGGCCAGATTTGGCTCGACAATACCGAGATTACCGGCTTTCCCATGTACCGTCGCTCAAGACTGGGTATAGGGTACCTGGCCCAGGAGGCCTCTGTCTTTCGCAAACTGAGCGTGGAAGACAACCTTATGGCTGTGATGGAGCTCTCTGACTTAAAGAAGGAGGAGCGCAAAGAACGTCTGGAGTCGCTCCTGGAGGAGTTCGGCCTCGCACGTATACGCAAGAGTCTTGGCACACAGCTGTCCGGCGGCGAACGGCGCCGTACGGAGATAGCGCGCGCACTGGCACTGAAGCCCAGGTTCATTCTCCTCGACGAACCCTTTGCAGGCGTAGACCCTATCGCCGTGGAAGATATCCAGATGATCGTCTCCCACCTGAAAGACAAGAACATAGGCATCCTCATCACTGACCATAACGTCCACGAGACACTATCCATCACTGACCGTGCTTACCTCCTCTTCGAAGGTAAGATCCTTAAACAGGGCACAGCCTCCCAGCTCGCTGATGATGAGCAGGTAAGGAGTGTCTATCTGGGTAAGAACTTCGAACTCAGGAGGTAATTTAAGCTTCCGGCTTTTGTAACTTCGTAATATTTACTAATTTTGCGCCACATTTTGCGGATGTGTCGTAATTGGTAGCCGAGCAAGACTTAGGATCTTGTGCCTCAGGGCGTGGGGGTTCGAGTCCCTTCATCCGCACTAAAACATCAGAACCGCTGTGACAACCTGGCGGTTTCGCCATACCCTCAACACAACGGGCTATGCGAAACAAGCCGGGCAAAGGTTAAAGCGGTTTTTAATCGATAGTAAATTTTTACAGGATGAATGTCACAAGAGAAAACATTGACGAACTGAACGCAACAGTCAGAGTAAATATCGTCAAGACAGATTACGAAGAAAAAGTTGACAAAAAGCTTAAGGAATACAAAAGGACAGCCTCGATAAAGGGGTTCCGCCCCGGACACGTACCGTTCACAATGATCCGGAAGATGTACGGCAACGGTGTCCTTATCGATGAGATCAATAACCTTGTGTCAGAGAGCCTCTCAGATTTTATCAAAAACGAGAAGCTTGACATCCTTGGTGACCCCATCCCTAAGCATGAAGACCATGCCTTCGACCCGGAGAAATCCGAAGAGTTCAGCTTCACCTTTGAGCTTGGTCTGGCACCGGTGTTCGAGGTCAGCCTCTCCAAAAAACAGAAGCTCACCCGGTACCTCATTGAGCCCGATGCCAAAATGATTGCAGATTATGTGGACAACTATGCGCGCAGGAACGGCGAATTCATTAAAATTGAAAAGTCGGACGAGAAGGATATGCTCAAGGGAACAGTCGCCTCAGCTGACGGCAGCATCACCAATGACGATGCCACTCTCTCGGTGGATCTGGTGAAAGACGAAACACTTAAAAAGGAGTTTATAGGCAAAGGGGAAGGCGACACCGTCACCTTCGATATACGCACGGCATTCCCTAACGACTACGAGATAGCCGGAATGCTCAGGAAGCAGAAGGAAGAGGTTAAGGATCTCAACGGACTGTTTACAATTACAATAAGAGAAGTGTCACGCTTCATGCCGGCAGAAAATGACCAGGCGCTGTGGGACAAGGTGTACGGTGAGGGAGCCGTCAGTACAGTGGAGGAGTTTGAAGCCAGGGTGACAGAGGAGATCAGGGAATACTTCAGCCGCGAGACTGAATTCAAGCTTCGGACCGACGCCCGTGACATGCTTCTCCAGAAGATACCCTTTGATCTGCCGGAAGAGTTCCTGAAGAAATGGCTGGTCAGAGTTAATGACAAAACGACCCCGGAAGAAATTGAGAAGGACTGGGACCATTTCCGTGACGACCTGCGCTGGCAGCTTATCAAGAACAGGGTGGCAAAAGACAATGAGTTAAAGATCACCGATGAGGAGATCCTTGCCGAAGCAAAGGAATTTACAAGGGCACAGTTCACGCAGTACGGACTTTATTACGCTACTGACGAGCAGATCACCTCTTTTGCGAAAGATATGCTGAAGAAGGAGGATGACGCCCGCCGCATTGCAGAAAAAGTTCTGGATACCAGGGTGTTAAATACCGTCATTGAAGCAGTAAAGGTCGATGATAAGAAAGTCTCGGCCGAGGAGTTCAACAAGCTCTTTGAGAAGAATTGAAACCTAAAGGGGGGAATTTCGTATATTTGGAATTCAACCAATAAAGAACATCATGTCAGATATAAAGGATTTTAAAAAATATGCCGCTGACCGTTTCGGTATCAGCAGCCTTACGATGCACCGTTATATTTCAGCAAGCAACGGTTATATCTCTCCCACAATCATTGAGGAACGTCAGCTGAATGTGGCCTCCATGGACGTCTTCTCGCGTCTTATGATGGACCGCATAATCTTCCTCGGCTTGCCGATAGACGACTATGTAGCGAACATCATCGAGGCTCAGTTGCTCTATCTTGATTCGGCAGATCCGGGCAAGGATATACAGATCTACCTCAACACTCCCGGCGGTGCTGTTCATGCCGGTATGGGCATCTATGACACAATGCAGTATATCAGTGCCGATATTGCCACAATATGCACAGGCATGGCTGCTTCAATGGGGGCCGTTCTGCTTACAGCAGGCACCAAGGGCAAGAGATCCGCACTGAAGCACTCACGGGTCATGATCCATCAGCCAATGGGAGGTGCAGAGGGACAGGCATCTGACATAGAGATAGTTGTAAAAGAGATAATTAAGATCAAAAAGGAACTTTACGAGGTCATAGCATTGCATACCGGCCAACCGCTTGAGAAGGTGGAGAAGGATGCTGACCGCGACCACTGGATGACGGCACCCGAGGCGAAGGAGTATGGAATGATTGATGAGGTCCTTTTAAGAGCAAAGAAATAACCTGCACTGATGGATAAATGCTCATTCTGCGGCCGGACAAAGAAGGAGGCGAACCTGCTCATAGCAGGTCTTGAGGGCCATATCTGCGACCAATGCATAGAGCAGGCTCACAACATCATGGCTGAGGAGCTGGGGAGCAAATCAAGCTTCAGCCTTGACGCCATCAAGCTTCGCAAGCCGGAAGAGATCAAGACCTTCCTTGATCAATATGTCATAGGGCAGGACAAGGCCAAAAAGATCCTCTCAGTTGCAGTTTACAATCACTATAAGAGGCTGATACAGAGAAATGACAATGATGATGTTGAGATTGAGAAGTCAAATATCGTCCTGGTAGGCGAAACAGGCACAGGCAAGACTCTTCTTGCACGCACTATTGCCCGCATGCTTCATGTGCCCTTCACCATCGTAGATGCCACTGTACTTACCGAGGCAGGATATGTGGGTGAGGACATAGAGAGCCTGCTTACGCGCCTGCTGCAGAACGCCGACTATGATGTCAAGGCTGCAGAGAAAGGAATTGTGTTCATTGACGAGCTCGACAAGATTGCCCGCAAGGGCGATAACCCTTCCATCACGCGCGACGTCTCCGGTGAGGGTGTGCAGCAGGGCCTTCTTAAACTGCTGGAAGGCGCAATAGTCAACGTGCCCCCTCAGGGCGGAAGGAAGCACCCTGAACAGAAGATGATCCCGGTTGATACAAAGAATATCCTCTTTATATGCGGCGGAGCCTTCGAGGGGATCGAGAAGAAGATTGCCCACAGGCTGAACACCACCGTTGTCGGGTATACGGCCAGCCGGTCGCGTGACCATTATGACAAGACTGATCTCCTCAAGTACATAGCCCCGCAGGACTTGCGCGCGTACGGTCTCATTCCCGAGATCATCGGCCGCCTGCCGGTGCTGACCCACCTCTCACCCCTTGATGCCAAGGCGCTGAGAGCTATTCTCACAGATCCGAAGAACGCCATCACCAAGCAGTATATCAAACTGTTTGCAATGGACGGTATTGAACTCACCTTTACTCCCGAAGCGCTTGACTATATCGTTGATAAGTCAGTGGAATTCAAGCTTGGCGCAAGGGGCCTGCGTGCCATCTGCGAGGCCATAATGATGGATGCCATGTTTGAACTGCCGTCAGGCGATATAAAGGAGTTCACCGTCACAACCGAATATGCCACCCACAGGCTGGAGAGGGTCGATATGAAAATCCTCAAAGCATCATAAAAAAAATCCCGGCTTGAGTCGCCGGGATTTTTTTTTATCTCTTCATCCAGGGGTGCAGAACAAGCCCTGCTGACGTATTCAGATTATCTGTCAATGTACTTCGGATGACGGAACCGGAGTGTAATCTCCTTCGATTCATCACCCCTTGAGAGGGTAGCGGTGGCATCACATTCACCATTGCCATAATCGAGATTAAAAGGTTCGATACCCTCTATCTCAAATCCCACGGTGCCGCGTACCGGGAACCTGCAGGCAGCGTGCCACTCAAGGGAGTTGACAATTGTGTGGGTGTAGCTCAGGCCATCAAGATTGGTTCCTGATGCCATGCCCGATATAAGACACCTGTCATCCCACGGATTCCAGGTGGCATATCCTTCTGTGTATTCCCTCTGGCGTTCGAACTCACGGGTAATGATCTTCTCGTCAGGCAATGTTATCTTTCCACCTGTGAGCTTAACGGAGAAAACGACATTCTGATTATTGTTCGGCCCGAGGTTTGTCACGGTCTTGGTCCCTTCAACCTCCGCCCCGTTGACAAAATAGTCCTGAAAGGTTACGCTTCTTACCGAGCCGACATCGCGCCTGGGCCCTGAAAGGGTGATAATTATCTTGCCGCTGCGTACCACTTCATAAAGGCCTTCACAGCCGGTACCGTAATCGATCACAATGTTCCGGGGCCAGAAGTCCTCGCCAGCGGAAGTGATAGTTATAAGCGGACAGGTGTCCATCACCGAAGCGGATTTCATACCGACCTCGGCCAGACCGGATGCAATCTCCAGTGAGGTAAAGACATCATCAAACAGTGCCTCTGACAGGGCGGCGTCATCAGCCGCCTCAAGGCTGGCGGTCTCAAGCGGTTCCGACTTCTGACAGGAAGTCAGCATGAGGCCCGCGAGGATCATAAACAGGATTAGTGACTTTGCTTTCATAATTGAGTTCGTTAAGTGTTTTGTGTGTGTCTGTATCTCTGAGACTTCAGAAAACACTCATGGTTTAACGCCAAAATGAAAAAAAAGTTACTTCCGCCGCAGATAGGTTGTATAGGTGAAGCTGACAGCAGTGGGGTCTTCGGCTTTAAAATCCTCCTTTTCAGATACATACCATTCATCAGGATCTATTTTCGGAAAGAAGGTATCAGCCGGGTACTCTTCATGTATATGTGTCACCATCAGCCTGTCGGCGATGGGCATGAACTGCCTGTATACTGATCCTCCCCCGATGATGAATACCTCTTTCCCCGGCTCGCAGAGTGAGAGGGCCTCATCAAGGGAACGTGCCGTGGAGGCGCAATCGAAACAGTCGAGCTCGTTGTCGGTCAGCACTATGTTCCTGCGACCGGACAGGGGTTTTACGGGCAGTGACTCCCAGGTCTTCTTGCCCATTATAAGGCAGTGGCCCATGGTGATCTCCTTAAACCGACGCAGGTCACCCGGGATGTGGGCCAGCAGGCCGTTATTGTACCCGATGGCGTTGTTCCGGTCGGTGGCTACTATTATAGTGATCATGTCAGACAGAGATTTCGCCTTTTATGGCAGGATGAGGATCATATCCCGCAAGGGAGAAATCCGCATATTTAAATGAGAAAATATCATTGATCTCACTGTTCAGCGTCATCACCGGCAGGGTGCGGGGCTCGCGGGTAAGCTGGAGTCTGACCTGGTCAATATGATTGAGGTATATATGAGCGTCGCCCAGGGTATGAATGAATTCTCCGGGCTTATATCCCGTCACCTGCGCCATCATCAGGGTCAGCAGCGAGTATGATGCAATGTTGAAGGGCACCCCCAGGAAGATGTCGGCGCTGCGCTGGTATAGCTGGCATGAGAGTCTTCCCCCTGCCACGTAGAACTGGAAGAGTATGTGGCACGGAGGCAGAGCCATCTTATCAATCTCACCCACATTCCATGCAGAGACGACGTGTCTGCGTGAGTCAGGGTTATTCTTCAGGGAGCGGGCCACAGCGGTTATCTGGTCAACTGACCTCCCGTCCGCTGCCGGCCATGAACGCCACTGGTATCCGTAAACGGGGCCCAGGTTACCGTCGGCATCGGCCCATTCGTTCCAGATCCTGACTCCGTTCTCCTGCAGGTATTTAACGTTTGTGCTTCCGCTCAGGAACCAGAGCAGTTCATGAATGACCGACTTAAGGTGCAGCTTCTTGGTGGTCATCATGGGGAACCGCTCAGAGAGGTCAAACCGCATCTGGTAGCCGAAGGTGCTTATGGTTCCTGTTCCGGTGCGGTCTCTTTTTTCAACGCCATGCTCCATTACATGGGTGAGCAGATCAATATATTGTTTCATAATGCGTTGCTGTTGTTGCCTGCGGCACGGACAATCCGTGCTGCCAATCCTGCGCCGTGAGCCGTGCTATACTCCAGCTTGCCCGGCTTGTTTATGATTTCCCTTTTCTTTTTGCCATCTCATCCCGGATGGCTGCTGCCTGCTCATAGTCTTCGCGGCTGATGGCGTCAGAGAGCATATCCCTTAGTTCATCATGAGTGAGCTCGCCGAACTGGTTTGATACGGGCGGTTGCTTTTCCTGCAGCGGCTCACCCTTTTTCTTCTGCTCCTCATCCGTGGTGGCGTTCATTACAATGCCGGCCTCATTGAGTATTTGCGGTTCAATGAAGATCGGGCACTCGAATCGCAGAGCCAGTGCAACAGCGTCGGAGGTACGGGAGTCTATCTGAAATCGTCTCTCTCCGTCAGTACAGATGATCTCGGAATAGAAGATGCCTTCGCGCAGCTTATTGATTAGTACCTGCTCCACGGTGACGCCGCAAGCTATGGCGAAGCTCCGGAAGAGGTCATGGGTCAGTGGTCTGGGGGGCTCGAGGTTCTCCAGCTTGATAACAATAGCCTGAGCCTCAAACCCTCCGATGATTATGGGCACACGCCGTTCCCCGTTCTCCTCTGCCAGTATGAGGGCATAGGCACCAGACTGAGTCTGACTGTATGAAATACCTATGACCTTCAGACGAATAAGCTTATTCTGCATAATTTACCAGATTTTCAACCTGACAGGCCGATATGACAAATATAAAGAATAAGAATCTTTATCATCCCCGTGATCGAATTTTTTATCCACAGAAGGTTGGTGATAAATTAATCGCAGCAATTTGTAAATAAGTTAATTTTTATATCTTTGCAGTCCGAAAAACATAGATCCGGCGGGGCCCGCAGAAGAGTCATGCACAGATGAGCATGTCCGCCTCACGGAGTAATATAAGAGAGATTGAAAATGTACGCAATCGTAGAAATTGCCGGCCAGCAGTTCAAGGTAGAAGAGGGGAAGAAGATCTTCGTCCACCGTCTGGATGCTGAAGAAGGCGACAATGTTGAGTTTGAAAAGGTTCTCCTTCTGGATAACGACGGCGCAGTCACCGTTGGCGAACCCGTCATCGAAGACACCGTGGTTGAAGGCAAGGTCCTGGCCCACGCAAGGGGTGACAAAGTGATCATCTTCAAGAAGAAGAGAAGAAAAGGGTATCAGAAAAGGAGCGGACACCGCCAGGATTTCACCCAGGTTGAGATACTGACAATTGGTCCACGGAGCGAAGAGAAGAAAAAAGCTGCTCCCAAAGCTGAGAAGAAAGTAGCCGAGGCCCCGTTGGCCGAAGAGGTGAAAGCAGAAGTTAAGAAGGCACCGGCAAAGAAAGCCCCCGCCAAAAAAGAGACGGCAGAGAAAAAGGCCGCCGTAAAAAAAGCACCGGCAAAGAGCACAAAAAAACCGGCAAAAGAATAACCGATAAACAGTAAAAATATAAGGATATGGCACACAAGAAAGGTGTAGGCAGTTCACGTAACGGCCGCGATTCCGAAAGCAAAAGGCTTGGTGTCAAGCTTTTCGGAGGTCAGACAGTTAAGGCCGGCGGCATCATCGTTCGCCAGCGCGGCACCACACACAACCCTGGCGAAAACGTCGGAATAGGCAGAGATCACACTCTCTTTGCCCTGATAGACGGGAAAATAGAGTTCAAAAAGAAAAGTGGCAACAAATCTTACGTCTCGGTAATGCCCGCAGCAGAATAAGGTAACAGTCACAGTAAGATACAGGCTCCTGAAAATATACGCGCAAGCGCATCTTTTCAGGAGTTTTTGTTTTAATTTTACGCTCCTTATAAGATAATAATCCTGAAGCCATGCTAACGATAAACCTTATCCGCGAACAATCCGCTGCTGTCATTGAACGACTCAGGATCAAGAATTTCGACGCTGCTGAAATAGTGGGTCATGTTCTTGATCTCGACCGCCGTCGCCGTGACCTTCAGACCGAGGGTGATGCCGTACAGGCTGAGCTTAACAGGCTGGCGCGGGAGATAGGGTCATTGATGAAGACCGGGAGGAAGGATGAAGCCGAAGCGGCCAAGCATGGTATCAGCAACCTGAAGGAGAAGCAGAAGCAGCTCTCGGATACTCTTGACGATGTCAGCCGTGAGATGCAGACCGAGATGGTCAGGCTTCCCAACCTGCCCCACCCGCTTGTGGCAGCCGGAAAGGGCGCCGACGATAATGTGCTGGTACGCAGCGGCGGAACAGTGACCGGGCTTTATGACGGCGCAGTGCCCCACTGGGACCTGATAAAGAAATATGACATTATCGACTTCGAGCTGGGCATAAAGATCACCGGTGCCGGCTTCCCTGTCTACAAGGGCAAGGGCGCCAGGCTGCAAAGAGCCCTCATCAACTTCTTCCTCGACGAAGGGGGAAAGGCAGGTTACCGTGAGATAGAACCGCCGATAGTTGTGAATGAGGAGTCCGGCTTCGGCACGGGACAGCTCCCTGACAAGGAGGGACAGATGTATCATGTGGGCATTGACAACCTTTACATGATACCAACTGCAGAGGTGCCTATCACCAATATCTACCGCGATGTGATCCTTGATGCTGCCGACCTGCCTGTCCGCAACATGGGATACACCCCTTGCTTCCGCAGGGAGGCAGGGTCATGGGGCGCCCATGTCAGGGGACTGAACAGGCTCCACCAGTTCGATAAGGTTGAGATTGTCCAGATAGCCCATCCCGATAAGTCATATGATTCCCTTGAGGAGATGGTAAGACATGTTGAGAACCTGCTGGTAAGGCTTGAGCTGCCCTACCGCATCCTGAGGCTCTGCGGAGGTGACATCTCATTCACCTCGGCGATGACCTACGACTTTGAGGTATGGTCTGCGGCCCAGCAGCGCTGGCTGGAGGTTAGCTCAACCTCTAACTTCGAAGCTTTTCAGGCCAACAGGCTCAAGTGCCGCTTCAGGGAGAAGGGAGCCAAACAGACCACACTCTGCCACACCCTCAACGGCAGCGCACTGGCACTGCCCCGGATAGTGGCAGCATTGCTCGAGAACAACCAGACACCCGAAGGCATCAGGATCCCCGCTGCCCTGATACCCTATACCGGATTTGAGCTTATAAACTGAGCCCGATGAAGAAGGGCTCCCGGGCGTATCTGTATGCCGCTCTCTCAGTCCTCCTGTGGGGAACAATCCCCACTGCCTTCAAGATTGCACTCTCAGAACTGAGTATTGTGACTATGCTTGGCATCACCACCATGGTTTCAACGGTGGTGCTCCTGCTCATTGTTGTTATTACCGGCAAGCTGAAGCATCTCAGGAAGATGACCCGCCGGGAGTTACTGTGGTCAGCCCTCCTGGGCATGATCAATCCCGTGGGTTATTACCTTATGCTTCTGGCAGCATACAACAGGCTGCCCGGACAGGTGGCCCAGCCGATAAACATGATCTGGCCCATTATCCTGGTCTTTTTTTCTGTACCGCTGTTGCATCAGCGTATCCCCGCCCGCAGTTTTATTGCGCTTCTAATCAGCCTTATCGGTGTCTATATCATAGCTTCGCAGGGCGATCCTTTTCATCCCGGGAGGTCAGACACTGCCGGCGTGATGCTGGCGCTCGTGAGCGGTGTACTGTGGGCCCTTTACTTCGTGCTTAACGTACGCGACCGGCGCGATGAAGCAGTGAAACTTTTTACAAGCTTCGTCTTCGGAACAATATATATGATTGTGATTATGTCCGTCACCGGTTCATTCAGCGAAACAATCTCACTGAAGGGTGCTGCCGCGTCAACATACTGCGGAATCTTTGAGATGGGACTCACCTTCTGGCTCTGGCTGAGGGCGCTGCAACTGGCTGAGACAACCGACAAGGTCAGCAACCTCGTCTATTTTGCTCCCTTCATCTCTCTCATACTCCTCCATTTCATCATTGACGAACCAGTCTATTTTACCACACCCCTTGGACTCCTGTTGATCATCGGAAGCGTCATGTTCCAGAACAGTGGCAGGAGAGCCTGACGAAAACGGCACATTTTTTGCTACTTTTGACGCATAATTGAACGTAAGATGAAAAAAATACTACTTATAGCTGTCCTTATTATTCCCATTCTCTATGGCTGTAAAAAGGACCCCGATCCGGTCGATGAATATACTCTTGAAGAGCGGGCCCGCGACGGATTGTATGACCTGATGAAATATGCATACCTGTGGTACAATACAATGCCTACAATCAAACTCTCTGATTTTGACGGCCCCGAGGAAATTCTTGAAGACCTGAGATTCCTTCCAAGGGATAGATGGAGTTTCGTCACTGACTATGACAGTTTTATGGCCTCTATGCAGGGAACCTTCGTGGGCCATGGCATCAGAATGAGCCTCGACGGAGCGAACAATGTGAGAGTTGTAACTCTTTACGAGGGTTCCGACCTGTGGCCCAGAGGCGTCAGGAGGGGATGGATCGTCAAGGAGGTTAATGACACCCCCATTGCCCCGATCTTCATATCGGATAATGATGCGGCCTACAACACCCTTATGGGACCCTCAACAGCAGGCCACACGAACAAATTTCTGTTCCAGAAGCCTGACGGCACCACAGTGACGTACAGCTCAACCAAATCGAGCTTTACAATCAACTCGGTTACAGCCGCCAAGGTTCTTGATCTCACCAGTGGCAAGACCGGCTATCTTGCATTTGAGACTTTCATAGAGCCTTCCGAACAGGAACTCAATGAGGCATTTGCCGATTTCAAGGCAAACAACGTCACCGATCTTATCATTGACCTCCGTTACAACACCGGTGGCTACATGGATATAGCACAGCAGCTGTCAAGCCTTGTGATGAAACCCGCTGATACCACCAAGGTTTGTTATAAGCTGAAGTACAACGCCCTCGTCGGACCTGACTGGAATGAGAGTTATAATTTCATGAAAACGATAAGTCCTCTCGGCCTTGACCGCGTAGTCTTCATAACCACAAGGAGCTCGGCATCAGCCAGCGAGGTTGTGATAAACAGCCTGAAGCCTTACATGGATGTCACCATTGTCGGAGACACCACGCACGGCAAGCCTGCCGGCATGAATATCTGGGGCTTCCCCTTCCCTTCCACCACTGAACCGGAGCCTGACTACACCTATGTCTTCGCTCCCATCACCTTTGAGTATGTGAATGCCTCGGATGAGGGCCGTTTCTATGAGGGCCTTGAGCCAGACGTCAAGGCTGCCGATGATATCACGCGCGACTTCGGTGACCCTGAGGAGTCATCGCTTGCTGCAGCCATTGCAGTGCTTCAGGGCACGAAGGCCAAGAGCAGCGCTCCGGTGAGGCGTAACCGCGTCTACTCCGAAGGCAGGCAGTTGCCCGAGCACCTCTTCCTCGGCCCGCCGCAATCATTCAGGAAATGACACCCCGGGAAGGTGAAAAGATAATACTGGGTATTGACCCCGGAACCACTGTCACCGGCTACGGCCTGATCAGCGTGACCGGCAGGACACCGACGGTCATGGCTCTGGGCATCATTGATCTGCGCAAAAAGGAGGATCACTTTAAGAAGATACGCACCATCTTCGAGGAGACGCTTGCGCTGATAGATCAGTATCACCCTGATGAGTTTGCCATAGAGGCCCAGTTCTTCGGCAAGAACGTACAGAGCATGCTCAAGCTTGGCAGGGCCCAGGGTGCAGCCATCTCGGCTGCCCTCTACCGCGACCTGCCTGTCTTCGAGTATGCACCCAGGATGATCAAGATGTCAATAACAGGCCGCGGACAAGCGAGCAAGGAGCAGGTGGCAACCATGCTCAGGACTATCCTCGCGTTCCGCGGTGAGAAGATGATTCTTGATGCCACTGACGCTCTTGGAGCAGCTCTCTGCCATTTTTACCAGAGTGCCAAGCCTGCGTCTTCAGGAGGCCCGAAGAGCTGGGAAGCCTTTGTCAGGAACAACAGCGACAGGGTCAAAGGGTAAGCTTCTGTGCGGCTGCCAGCGCCACCACGCTGACTCTGATGTCACCGGCCTGGCTGATTGCATTTACGCATGCCTCAATTGTTGACCCTGTGGTGATTACATCATCAGCAATGAGTATGTGTTTCCCCGCTATAACAGAAGTGTCACGGACAGCAAAGAGGCCCTCCACATTCTCCCAGCGCTCATACCTGCCCCGCCTGGTCTGAGACTCCGACCTGCCGGTACGGATGAGGATGTCATTCCGGAACGGCACATGGGTGGAGGCTGACAATCCCTGTGCTATAAGGGCACTCTGGTTATATCCCCTCTTCCTCTGTCTCCCGGAGCTTAGCGGCACGGGCACAATGATATCAATGTCATTCATGAATCCGCTCGCTGCCAGGGTATAACCGTAGAGTTCCCCGAGCATCACACCTATCTCCTTACGTCCGTCATATTTAAGTGAATGAATCAGCCTCCTGATTCGGCTGCCCCGGTTATATACCGAGAAGGCGGCAGCACGCTCAATGCGGCATCTTCCCCAGAATGCCTGTTCAAGCATGTTGTCACGCTTCAGGTGGAAGTCAGTCCTGGCCATTGAGAGCAGGCACCCGGTACACAGCACCTCCTCTCCCCGGACAAGATGAGCGCTGCATGCCAGGCAGAGCCGTGGCAGGAACAGACTCAGAAAGTCGTCGCCAATATCTTTAATATGAGACACTTCGCAGCGTGAAGCAGACATAAAGGTATGATAATTATGATAAATAAATTGTTCAAATCAAAACTTTGTTATATTGCGGACGTTTTTAATAAACCAATTTACACAAGTATGAAAAAATGGATGATGGGCAGCCTTATTCTCATCGCACTGATGGTTGCGGCTGCAGGGGTCTATGCCCAGACTACCGACAAAGAGAAGAAGCACGCTAAGAGTGAGTGCACTTTTGTCGATAATGACAAAGATGGCAAGTGTGACACATGCGGCTCCACCGCAGATGCATGCAAGAAAGCCTGCACCACCACTGCCACCGCTGGCAAAGATTGCTCAAAGTGCCCTTCAGCTGCTGCATGCGGCGAAACCAAGGGTGAAGTGGTTCCTGCAAAGGAAGGCACAGCCACCGCAAAGCCATGTTGCCCGGGCAAGAAGTAAAAATCTGCTGATAAAAAAAGAGAGGCTGTCTTACAAGATCAGCCTCTTTTTTTGTGCCGTTGACAACGGGTTATTTTATAGCAGCTCCGGATCAGAGCCGGATATGGTCACTGATTGACTTTGCCATACTTTCATACTCTTCCGGTGACAGTGATAGCCTCGGGTTGGTGAAGAGAAGGTCGGTCTCACGGGTCAGGGGCACAAGATGGATGTGGGCATGAGGTACCTCAAGCCCTATCACTGCCACCCCGATTCTCTTGCACTCTATCACCTCCTTCATAGCCTTTGCCACCTTCTGTGCAAAGAGCATCATTCCGGCGAGAGTAGCCTCGTCGAGATCGAAGATATAATCAACCTCATTTTTGGGTACAACAAGGGTATGTCCCGGCTTCAGCGGCCTGACGTCAAGAAAGGCTATGAAACGGTCATCTTCAGCGATCCTGTAGCAGGGAATCTCGCCGTTGATTATCCTTGTAAAGATCGATGCCATATTGATTCACTTTTCAGATTGATATCTCTACTATCTCAAAAGGGATGACCCCGGCCGGCACTTTCACCTGCACCACATCGCCCACTTCCTTTCCCATGATACCCTGTGCTATTGGCGAGGTTGCGGCTATCTTGCCCTCCTTGAGGTTAGCCTCAGTCTCAGGCACAAGCTGATATTCCATGGTCACTCCGCTGGTTCTGTTGCGGATCCTGACCTTGTTAAGGATCTGCACCGTCTTGGTATTGATCCTTGATCCGTCAATGATACGTGACCGTATCACCTGGTCTTCGAGGCGGGCAATTTTCATTTCAAGCATGCCCTGTGCCTCTTTGGCGGCAGAATATTCAGCGTTCTCGCTAAGGTCTCCCTTATCGCGTGCCTCTGCGATCATTCGCGCAATAGCCGGCCTTTCAGTACGAAGCAGATCAAGGTCCTCCTTCATCTTCTGGAGACCCTCTTCTGTTACATAGACAAATTCCGACATAATTTTTCAGTAATAGGTTAAAAAATAAGAAGAATCCCGGCTTACCGGAACTCTTCAAAGAACAAATATAATAAATT
>JBGSLG010000096.1:0-1887 GCA_041740815.1 Bacteroidales bacterium | reverse complement strand
TAAGCCGGTTCGGCGGACAAAAGGCGGCGGGACTTGATGAAGCGGCAAGGATACTGACCCTCCTGCGCAGGGTTATATCAGACAATAATCTTAACTCATTAGGAGTGGAGTGTTTCAGCCTTGTGCAGCAGCGCAAGGTGACGGCATGCCTGGCGCTGGCACAGCTTAACTCAGAAGGAACCGTTGCTGCATGTGAAGGAGACCTCGCCTCCATGGCAGGCATGATGGCCGGACAGGCTGCGACCGGGATTGTACCATGGATGGCAAACACGACACGCCTGACAGAAAAGACATTGATTCTCTCTCACTGCACTATTTCATTCGATCTGGTCAGTGATGTAAAACTGCCCACTCACTTTGAGACGGACAATTCTCTGGCTATTGACGGACAAATGACGGCTACGGAGGTGACACTCTTCAGGTTTTCGGAAAGCCTCCACAGGGTCTTCATAGCCGAAGGCAGAGTGGCAGGCAGACCCCGGCTGCCCGATGCCTGTCGCACGCAGCTGGAAATTGAACTTGGTGAGAATAAGCTGAAGATATTGAGGGAGAAGCCACTGGGTAATCACCTGCTTGTGCTGCCGGGGAGACATGCTGACATGCTTGAGCTTGCCTGCCGGTACAGAGGTATTAAAGTGGTTGATTAGCAAACCATTCCGCATGCAAGCATAACAATCGCCTTGTAATACTTTTTTTGTAATTTGTGCTTTATCATAAAGTTAAGAGAGATGATAGTCACATGTGTCCATGTAAAGGTTCGGCCTGAGAAGATTCAGGAATTCATAGCGGCAATGACTGAAAATCACCGTGGTTCTGTGAAAGAACCGGGAAATCTGAGGTTCGATGTGCTCCAGCAGACTGACGATCCCGCCAGGTTCATGATATATGAGGCATACGAGTCGGAAGAGGCTGTCAGGATTCACAAGGAGACATCACATTATCTGCAGTGGAGGGATGCTGTGCAGGGATTTATGGCTGAAGATCGTACCGCCGTCAGGTATAACGTCATTCAACCTCTAGAAAGATCGAAATGGTGAGACCCTTTCAGTTTGCGCGACTGCCGCTAATATATTTTGGAGCCGGGAAGATCAGTCAGCTTCCCGGATTGGTTTCCGGCTATGGGAAATCGGTGCTTCTTGTTACAGGTGCCGGGTCATTTATGAATTCTTCACAGGCAGATACACTGTTACGCCAGATGGAAGAGAAAGGGATGAAGATTTATCAGGTCAGCGTTCCGGGTGAACCTTCACCCGCAGTGGTGGATGAGACCATAAGGAGATTTGGTGACACCGCTGTTGATGCGGTTGTCAGCATAGGCGGCGGAAGCGTCATGGATGCAGGGAAGGCTATCTCTGCCATTCTTGGCAAAAACAGGTCTGTAAGGGAGTACCTGGAGGTGGTGGGAGATAAGGAACATCCCGGCACGAAGGTGCCCTTCATCGCCGTTCCGACAACATCGGGCACAGGAAGTGAGGCCACAAAGAATGCGGTCATCTCACAGGTGGGCAAGGACGGGTTCAAAAGGTCGCTTCGCCATGATAACCTCGTACCGGATATAGCGCTTGTTGACCCGGCACTCACTCTGACCTGCCCGCCTGAAATAACAGCTGCGGCAGGGATGGATTGTTTTACGCAGCTGACAGAGTCATACCTGTCGACAAGGGCGAATCCGTATACTGACGCTCTGGCCCTGGAGGGGATCAGGGCCATAAACCGGTCGCTCGTCAGGTCATATACTCATGGCGATGATCTTGAGGCAAGGTCGGATATGTCGTTTGCGGCACTCACATCAGGCATATGCCTGGCCAATGCCGGACTTGGTGCAGTGCACGGTCTGGCAGGCACTATAGGAGCCATGTTCAGTATTCCGCACGGAGCTGTCTGCGG